>NZ_JABZSJ010000047.1:0-21334 GCF_015262605.1 Prevotella aurantiaca
TTCTTCTTAGTACTACTGCCGTTTTTCGTATAATAAAATGAACACATCAAGCCCTCAAGCTAGCTGTGTTTTACTTTGTATTGTTGCTTTTAATATAAAATGAAGGCATATCAAATGTTGTCTGATATGCCTTCTTTGGCTATCTCCAATGTAGAAAAGAGCATTACATTTACTCCCCTCCTCCATTTCCGTATGGCTGACTTCCGAAGTCTTCATCCATCTCCATATTGTTGTCTTTCTTCTTATTCTTCTTCGAATTTCCGAAGTTCCATGTAAGCGTAAAGCGGAAATTGCGCCCAGAACGCCAGCTTTCTTGATTGCGAGTAAACGACTCGCTGCTGGTATAAGTCTTCCATCTGCGTGTATCGAGCAAGTCACGACAGTTTACCGACAGCACTAACATCTTGTTAAAGAAGCTCTTTCTGAAACCAAAGTCTATGCTTCCGCTTGGTTCTCTATAGCCTTGAGCCAGCGTTTGGCGGCTGTTGTAGTTACCTGTAAGCTGAACCGACATATCGTATGGCAGCATAAGACTTGCCTGCATACGTGCATTCCATGTGAAACTGCTATTGCCTTTTCCTATAATTGTCTGCCTATCGATGTCGAAATTAAACCCATCGAGCTTGTAATAGTAGAAGTTTGCTGAAGTAGAGAGGTTCAAAATGCGGAACAACTTGTTCTTTGCAGTAAGCTCTAAACCCGTAGCTGTACTCTTAGCAACGTTGAAATTGGTTTGATAAAGCAGTCCATCGGTTGAGTTACGATAAGTAATGCGTTGCATCACATCGGTAGTTGGACGATAATAAGCCGATACTAACAGCGAATGTTCAGGCCAAGTGCGCAGATAGTTCAACGAGAACGAATTGCTATATTCTGGTGTTAGCTCAGGATTACCGAACGAAATAACAGTTGCATCGCTTGTGTTTCTGAACGAATTAAGCTGTCCTCCCCATGGTCTACGCAGGCGACGAGTGTAGTTTAATTGCAGTTGGTCGTTCTGAGTTAGCTGATAACTCATAAAGATACTTGGGAAAAGCTGGAAGAAATCCTTCTCGAAAGGCGTACTTCTCAAGCTTGGATTGTGTTCCTGAGCCCACGAATAGCTTTCCGTATTCACCTTCCAGTATTCGCCACGGAGGCCTGCCATCAAACCGAACTTGCCCATATTATAAGATAAGGTGGTGTATAGGGCATGTATGTTGTTTTTATATATAAAGCGATTATAGTAGAGTTGGTCTTCCACAGGGTTATATCCTGCCCAGCTGTTGCGGTCTACAAAGCTTTCTTGTGGTGTATTTTCTTTCGACAAGTTGGCTTGATAACCAGCCTGAAGTCGCAACGCTTTTGATATTTGATTTTCGTAATCGAGCTTTATTTCCCATGAATTATTGTTCACATACATAGGTTTGCGCTGATAGTTTCCACTTGTTCCAGGCATTGCTTTAGGATAACCAGCTGCATCAAAATAGGTGGTTGAGTCTTGATAAATATTCTCGTTGTCTGCCTTCCACTTATCGTAGCCCACACTAAAGTCCAAGTAATGCTTATCAGAGAAGCTGTGTCGATAGTCGAATTCAAGGTGCATCATGTGCGAATCGTTGCTGCTGTTGCTGTTACGATACATCAAACTGCTGTTAATGGGCGAACCAATGGGTCCGTATTCATATGGTGTAAGGCTACCATTATTATGTTTTCCGAGTGTAAACATACCACTCAGCGAGATGTCGTCCTTCTTTGTAGCATGCAATGTTATGCCTGCACGTGTGAAAAGGTTGTTGCCTTGTCCTTCGCTAAGGCTTTTATATCGTTGATAAGTATTTGTGTTGAAGTTGTTTTGTTCGCTCCACACCCCTCCTTCTTTCTTATTATGGCGATAGCCAACATTAGCATAGGCATCGATTAACGAACTGTTGTAGTTGATACTTACCGATGTGTTGGCACCTCCTCGTGTATCTCCTCCAGCCTGAACGCTACCATAATAGCCCGCTTTAAGGTTCTTTTTTAAGACAATATTGATGATACCTGCCGAGCCTTCAGCCGAAAATTTCGACGAAGGATTATCAATTACTTCTATACGCTCTATGCTTTCGGCTGGCAATTGTTGCAATATGCTGGCACGATTGTCGCTTGTTAGCCCCGACGACTTACCATTTATCCATATCTCAACACTTGAATTACCACGCAACGATACGTTGCCGTCATTATCAACCTCCACGCTTGGTATGTTTTCCAATACGTCTGAAGCTGCTCCGCCCGCATTAGCTATCTGCTGATCTACGCTGAATGTCTTGCGGTCTACCTCTAATTTCATGTCCGAACGCTGGGCCGTTACCACCACTTCGCCAAGCGATTGGGCGTCTTCAGACATATAAAGTGCCATAAAACTCTTGTTAGGCGCAGTTGCTGTAAGGCTGAACTTTCTCACAACATCTTTGTATCCGATACTACTTGCGGTAAGTGTGTAGTTACCATTAGGAACATCTTGTATTACGAAATGCCCTTCGGTGTCGGTTATAGCACCTTTAAGTATTTTGTCGCTCCCTTCTTTTCGTATCACGATATTTATGAATTCAATACCTGAATCAGTCTTTTTGTCTAATACTTTGCCCTTCACAGAGCCTTGTGCAAGCGTTGCTGTCGTATTCAATACAACGAGTAGCAATAACGTAATCATCTTGTTCATAACATAATCTAAGACTTTTCTTACGATTAAAAGTTTAACAGAAAACGAAAAAAAAGTAGCAAATAACTAATAAAACACTTTTTTTTGCTATCTTTGCATAGGATTATGTGTGCGTAAAAAAGGCTATACGCAACAATAAACCAAGCATAATGCCCTTGTAGTTCAATGGATAGAACACGGCTCTCCTAAAGCTGAAATATGAGTTCGATTCTCATCGGGGGTACAACATTACTAATTTCTGGACGTCTTAATTAAACTATTCCACTGTATGCTTGGAGCAATTATAGGAGATATTGTAGGTTCACGCTTTGAATTTGGACCTGTACCGGAAAAAGATTTCGAGCTTTTCACCGACGAATGTTCTTACACTGACGACACAATCTGCACTGTTGCCATTGCCGATGCCGTTCTAAACGGACGCTCTTATAAGGATGCGCTGTTGGATTGGTGCCACCGTTACCCTACTCCAATGGGCGGATACGGCAACATTTTCAGCAATTGGCTGCACGAAATCAACCCGCAACCGAAGAATTCGTACGGCAATGGTGCCGCCATGCGCGTTAGTCCAGTGGGCTGGCTCTTCTCGGATTGGGAGGAAGTAATAGACGAAGCCAAAAAAACGGCAGAGGTTTCGCACAACCACGAAGAGGGCATCAAGGGTGCACAGTGCATTGCCGAGACTATATGCTGGCTACGACACATGCGCTTTACCAAGTCTGACGTAGAGCGAAAAATACGAAAATTTTATGCATACGAGCTACCATCAATGCGCGATATACGCAAGATTGGAGCACAAAACCATTTCGACGCTACTTGCCAGGAAACGGTTCCGATGGCTTTGCGATGCTTTTTGGACGCCAATAGCTTCGAGGAAACAATACGTTTGGCTGTGCTTTGCGATGGCGACACCGATACAAAGGCTTGCATAGCGGGTTCGGTTGCCGAAGCATACTACGAAATTCCAGAGTCGATGGCAGAGAAAGCATTCAGCTATTTGCCCGATGATATGTTGGAAATCCTATCTCAATTCTACGACAGAATACAATCGGACATCAGCAGATAAACTGGTAATACACCCTTATATTTTTAAAAATACAAGGTCAAAATTATGTAAACATTTTTTCAAAGCATAATTATTGTGTAACAACCTTTATATCAACACGTTGCAATAGAGCCTGTTTTGCATTGCAAAAGTGCCTATTTTGCACGATAAAAGCGCCTGTTTTGCGATACAAAACAGGCGCTTTTGCAATGTCAAACCGATTCTTTCGTTTTAACTCCGAAATACTTTTACAAATACGAAGTACTTTTCCTATAAAATCGTTATGTTAGAATTTTGTTTTATCCTTCTCGTTGTTACGTTATGCTGTTAGTTCAGGAATAACGAAAGAGAGCGATTTCAGTACTTCATCGTGTGTACAACCCTCCTTAAAAACAATAAAAATCGTATCATCACCAGCTATCGTTCCCAATATCTCGGGCAAGTCGCTATTATCTAAATTATAGGCAATCGCACTGGCATAGCCTGGGCGTGTCTTTATAATAGCCATCTGACCTGAGAAGTGAATGGAAAGATAACCGCTACGAAGAAGCATCTCTGATGCCTTTCCAGGGGTAGAAACACGCTTATACATTGTGTCGTTAGGGAGCACATAAACATATTTTCCTCCCATTGAGGCAGCCTTTGCCACCTTCAACTGCTTGAGGTCGCGGCTCAACGTAGCCTGTGTTAGCTTAAAGCCTTCCTTCTCTAACGCTTTGATAACTTCTTCTTGTGAACTCAACTCCATGCTTGAGATAAGCATCTTAATAGTCTCTAATCTTTTAGTCTTTACTTTCATATTGCGGCATATCTATGCGTTAAACATGTGCAAATATACATATTGTTTTTTGTTTATGCAAGAAATATATTAAAATTCTTACTTTTAATAGTTCTTTTTTCGCCTCTCATACAAAATCATCGAATATTTTTACAACAAAATGAATATGCATATTGCATTTTCTTTTCAATTGACTTATATTTCAATTACTTTTCTTGCATTTCATAATATTGCTTTTATATATAATAAGGTGTAATCCTATTAAAATGCAATAGTAAAAGAAATATTTCACTATTTTATGAAAAAAGTTGCCCAAAAGTTTGGAGGTAATGAAATAAAACAATACTTTTGCAGTGTACTATTAAAGTATTACAGTATTAAACAACATAACAATTAAAAATATAAACGGCTATGATTGAAATCAAAAACTTAGTATTCAGTTATCCAGGAAACAAGAAAAAGGTGTTCGATGGATTGAATCTTACACTCCAAGGAAACCAAGTTTATGGTCTGTTAGGAAAGAATGGTATGGGTAAAAGTACCTTGCTTTACCTAATATCAGGCTTATTACGCCCCAAAGGTGGAGAAGTTTACATCGATGGAATGGAGGCTAAAAAGCGCCACCCAGAGATGCTTCGCGAGATATATGTAGTGCCAGAAGAATATAATCTTCCCGATCTCACGCTGAAGCAGTACGTAAAAGTTCACCAAGACTTTTACCCTCGCTTCAGCGAAGAGATCCTATTTAACTGCTTAAAAGACTTCGAAATGGAGTCAGACATTAACTTCAAGCACCTCTCAATGGGTCAGAAGAAGAAGATTTATATGAGTTTCGCAGTGGCTTCATGCTGCCAGCTGCTCCTGATGGACGAGCCAACAAATGGTCTTGATATTCCTTCTAAGGCTCTTTTCCGCAAGGTGATAGCAGGAAATCTACCCGCTGACTCTTCACTTATTATCTCTACACACCAAGTACACGATGTAGAGCAGCTGCTCGACCATGTGTTTATCCTCAACAACTCGGAGATGTTGGTAAACGCATCGGTAGAAGACATTGCGAAAGAATACGAGTTTAGCTATCGCAATAGCAACGAAATGGACAGTAGCGTGCTCTACGCCGAACCATCATTGCAAGGCAATGCTGTAATAGCACGCAGAAAACCAGACAGCCCAGAGACTACTATCAACTTAGAGTTGCTCTTTAATGCAGCTACTTTAGGCAAGTTATAATAATATGTAAAAGGAGACAATAACATGAAAAAGATATTTGGTTTTACATTTAATATTTGTCTTTCGCTATTCATTTTCGGTTTGTTATTTGCATCATGCATACGTAAAAAGCAAGAATTTGGCAAGCTAAGCACAAAAGAAATTAAGACAGAATCATTCAAAGATATTGAGATTCACGACAACATATCAGTAAAAATCATTCCTGGCAACACAACTAAGGTAGTTCTGAAAGGCAAGGAAAAACTGGTTAAAGAAACAGAAGTAAAAGTTAAAGATGACGTATTGATTTTATCAAATGTAAGCGATAAATTCAATAACAAAAGGGAGATAGATTTAGGAAGACACGATAGCTATGACTATTTTATCGAGGCTATCATCACAATACCTACCTTACGAAAGATTAAGCAAGTAGGAAACTCGTCTATAGACATCAACAAACCGATAACAGGAGACAATGTTGACTTTTACATTTTCGGTAATTCCTCTATTGATATCACAGGTCTTACAGCAAAAAAGCTAACGATGAAGTTAGAAGGAAATGCTAGTATTGATTTGTCGAAGCTAACCATAAACGACTTAAATATGAATATTATGGGGAATAGTTCAGCAGATATAGACTTTGCCTTGGGCAATAATGTGAACGTAGATGTACTAGGCAATTGTTCTGTAACACTCAAAGGTGTAACCCGCAACAAGCCAATCTATACAATGAGGGGTATGGGAAGCATAGATGACCAAACCACTCGTGCTAAATAAAACAAATAAAAAAACATCATAAAACAAAAATAAACAATACTATAAATATGGAAACTTTCAATATACAAAGATTTGGTAATGTGTTCTTAAGACTCCTTATGGTAAGGAAAAAAGAGTACGTCAAACTATTCTTAGGAATAATTTTGGGGGTTGCCCTAACTTATTCCTTCGCATACAACCCATTCAATCTTGAGGCAATAAGCTACGATTATCATGAACAAACCATGTTTGCAGCCACATTTTTTATATTCTATGGCATTATAATCTTATTTACTGTTAGTGGTGGAAATATTATTTCTGACTTGAAAACAAAGCAAAAAAGGATAAATGAACTAACATTGCCAGCAACCAACCTGGAAAGGTTTACTGCACGCGTATTAGGTGTTACTATTGTTCCTTTGGTACTTACAATAGTCGCTTTCTTCGTAGGCGACCTCTTGCAGATGCTCATTAACATGCTACTACATCAAGGAACATATTATTCAGCAACTAAGTTTATGCATGAATTTCTGAGTTATCTGATAGATGATAAGATCCTATCATTTTTTTACATAGACCATAATGCATATTTTGCCATTATCGTAATGGGCATAATAAATATGAATGCGATTTATATGTTGGGTGGTATGTTATTCAGAAAAACACCATGGCTGCAAACATCTTTAGTACTCATGGGTATTGGTATAGCGTTTTCAGCCTTGTTTTTAAGCTATGCTTTCTTCGTAATAGAAAATACAGAATACACTTTATACATACCAGAATGGATGCAAACGACTTGGTGGAGCATATTTATTAACGCCATTCAGATTGTTCTTTGGTACTTCTTATCTTACCGCATCTACTGCAGATTGCAGGCCATCAACACTCGCTGGCTAAATATTTAAACAGTTATTGCATGTGGATAGGGCTGTTCGCAGCCCACCACAACCCCCTCTCTCAACTTCAATAGAAAGGATTTAATTATGAATTTCAATAGTAACAAGGCAATATACGAGCAGATGGCAGAACGCCTTTGCGACGAAATAATTGCCCAAAACTACAAGGCAGACGACCGAATCCCCTCGGTTCGAGAATACGCTATCATGCTTCAGGTGAACACAAACACTGCTGTTAAAGCGTATGAGCTACTCGCTCGCGAGGAGATAATCTACAATAAGCGAGGCTTAGGCTATTTCGTGTCGTCCAATGCACGTACGAGAATACTCGCACAACGCAAGAATGAATTTATGAACGATATGCTACCAGAAGTTTTTAGACAGATGACGCTGCTCAATATCGATATCAAAGAGATTGAAAAACAGTGGAACCTAATACAACCTGTGTAGCTTTTAAGGAAATATGATGTTATATCCCATCGGACATAACATCATATTTCGTAAAACCCTATAAAGTAAGTCGGGGCACATACTTTACGCTTTAAAAACTTGCTACATATAAAAATTATTTATAATATTGCAGTGAATTTAGCATAATATATAGGAGTCTCACTGAAAATCGTGGGGCTTTTGTGCGCAAAAAACGTCAATAAAGAAATATTATAACAACAAAATAACAACTTAAAACATGAAAAAGAGAACACTAATAGCAGCTTGCCTGTTTGCGGCAATGACTGCTAATGCTCAAAACACAACGTCAGGTATCGATAAAAAGAACATGAACCTGAACGTGAAACCAGGCACTGACTTCTACCAATACGCTGCGGGCGGTTGGTTAAAGAACAATCCTTTGGATGCAGAACATACCAATAACGGTGCCTTTACAGACCTTTTCGAAGAGAACCAAAAGCGTATTCAAGAGCTAATCATGGAGTATGCCAACAAGCCACAGCCACAAGGAACGCTCGGACAAAAGCTTGGAAGCCTCTATAATATGATGATGGACAGCGCACGCCTAAACCGTGAGGGCTGGACACCGCTGAAACCAACACTCGATCGTATTGCTGCTATCAAGAGCAACAAGGAATATCAGGTTGTAACAGCGCAGCTTGACCGTCGTGGAGAAAACACTATGATGTACGGAATTGGCGTAGGTGCCGACATGCGCAACGCATCTATGAACATCGTTTCTATTGGTCAAGGCGGCTTAGGTATGGGTACACGTGACTACTATCTGAACAATGATGCGCAGACAGTGAAGGTTCGCGATGCTTACAAAGCCTATATGAAGAACCTTTTCAAGATGGTTGGCAACGACGAAGCTACTGCTGAGAAGAAGGTTGAAGCCATAATGGCCATCGAAACACGCATAGCAAAGGCAAGTTATTCGAACGTTCAGCTCCGCGATACAGATAAAAACTATCACAAGATGAGCTACAACGAACTCGTAATGAACTTCCCTGGCATCGACTGGGGTAATGTTTTCCTTCAGACAGGCTTCCCTCCTTTCGATGCAGTAGACGTTGGTCAGCCTGAACCAATACATGAAGTAGAGAAGATTCTCGCCGAAACAAAGTTGGAAGACCTTAAGGCTTACGCTGAGATTAAGGTTATATCAGGTGCTTCAAGCCAGCTGAGCGATGCTTTCCGTGCTGAAAGTTTCAAGTATAACAGCGTTGTAAGCGGTGCACAACAAGACCGTCCACGTTGGAAACGTGCCGTAGGTACTGTGTCAAGTGTATTCGGTGAGGCTGTAGGAAAGCTCTATGTAGAGAAGTATTTCCCTGAAAGCAGCAAGAAACACATGATAGAACTCGTGAAGAACCTGCAGGAAGCACTCGCACAACGCATACAAGAATCAACTTGGATGAGCGCTGCAACCAAAGCACAAGCAAAGGATAAGCTCGACAACTTCATTGTTAAGATTGGCTATCCAGACAAGTGGCGCGACTACAGCGGGCTACAAATAGACGAGAAACTATCGCTCTATGCTAACATGCAGAACGTTAGTGAATTCTTCTTGCAAGACGAATTAAACAGAAAAGTAAACAAACCAGTAGACAAAATGGAATGGGGCATGACGCCACAGACCATCAATGCCTACTACAATCCTACTACAAACGAAATCTGTTTCCCTGCTGCTATCCTCCAACCTCCATTCTTTGACCCTAACGCAGACGATGCAGTGAACTATGGTGGTATCGGTGCTGTAATCGGACACGAGATGAGTCACGGCTTTGACGACCAAGGTTCGCAGTTCGATAAGACTGGTAATCAACGCGATTGGTGGACCGCACAGGACAAGAAGAACTTCCAAGATCGTTCAAAAGTTTTGGTAGACCACTTCAGTAAGGTAGAGGTTGTAAACGGCAAGAAGGTGAACGGCCAACTCACTTTGGGCGAAAACATCGGTGATAATGGTGGTTTGAACATCGCATTCCGTGCTTTACAGAACAGCATGAAGAAGAAACCATTGAAGGTTATAGACGGTTTCACACCTGAACAACGCTTCTTCCTCTCATGGGCACGTGTATGGGCAGGCAACGCTCGCCCTGAATACCTCGAGTATCTCATCACTGTTGACCCACACTCGCCTAACATGGCACGTGTAAACGCTGCGCTCCCAGAAATCGATGCATGGTACGATGCATTCAAAATCAAGAAGAGCGACAAGCTCTTTATCCCTGCTAACAAGCGCGCTCACATCTGGTAAGCAACACTAAACGCACGGCAGCAGATAACTAATAGGCTGCCACAGTAATATATTAAAATCCCTGTAAGCAAGTTATTATACTGCTTACAGGGATTTTTCTTACTTATAACATACTTTCTAACTATTATCCCTACAAGCGTAACATGGTGTTTTAAGACCACACACAAGCATGGAAACAACTTCATTTAAGAACAAAAAGAAAGCAGAAAGTTTGTAAAGAAAGTTCACGAGTACAACCAACACTCAATAAACTGAATATCAACGCATTGCAACACCCATTGTTTTGCGTTGCAAAAGTGCCTGTTTTGCACGCCAAAAGTGCCTATATTGCAGCGCAAAACAGGCTCTTTTGCAATGCAATAGTATCTATACTGCTTTTTATTTGTGTTTTTCTTTACAAATAAGAGCGGTTTTATAAGCAAACTACTCTGACTTTTTAAGAACAAAATAGGCGAAGTCTTCTCTAACAGTCTCACCACTTTGATGGTGCGAAAAATAAAAGACATCATGCCTTAATGCAGTTATCTTGCCCGCACATTTACACACTAACAATCGAAAAAATAGTTCTTTAAATACAGACTAAAACGTCTTAACAGACAGCCAATTGGCAGAAAATAGTTAGCAAATAGCATACGAATGTAAAATATAATCGCTATCTTTGCAAATATTAGGTAGCCTTTAGCAAGGCCTTTAACGAAGTAAAAAGATTATGACACAAGAAGAAAAAACAAAGATAGAAGAAGAAATTGTAGACGTTTTAAAGACCGTCTACGACCCCGAAATACCTGTAAACATATACGACCTCGGTATGATTTACAAGATAGATTTGCAGGAAGACGGAACATTGGAAATGGATATGACTTTCACTTCGCCATCTTGTCCTGCAGCCGACTATATCTACGAGGACGTAAGAACAAAGGTAGAGGGTGTGAAAGGTGTAAAAGTTGCTAACATAGAACTTGTCTTTGAACCCACTTGGGACCAAAGTATGATGTCGGAAGAAGCACGTGTAGAACTCGGCTTCGACTAATTTCACCCGTAGTAAACAACCAAACTGTAAGATAATGAAGAATGTTTATTTCCTTTCCGATGCCCATCTCGGTTCGTTAGCCATAAAGCACCGACGAACACAAGAGCGACGTTTAGTGCGCTTTTTGGACAGTATAAAGGAGAAAGCAGAAGCAATCTATCTGTTAGGAGATATGTTTGACTTTTGGGACGAGTACAAACACGTTGTCCCGAAAGGCTATACACGCTTCTTGGGAAAGATTTCTGAACTTACAGATATGGGGGTAGAGGTACATTATTTCGTAGGAAATCATGATATTTGGACCTACGGATACTTGGAAGAAGAGTGCGGAGTAATACTGCACAGACGCGATATTACAACCGAAATTCACGATAAGGTATTCTACTTAGCACATGGTGACGGGCTTGGAGACCCTGACCCGCTGTTCAAAATACTGAGAAAGATATTCCATAACCGTGCCTGCCAGCGACTATTGAACTTCTTTCACCCATGGTGGGGAATGCAATTAGGACTTGGTTGGGCTAAAAAGAGCCGACTGAAACGTACAGATGGAAAAGAACTTCCCTTCCTTGGAGAAGAGAAAGAATACTTAGTGCAATATACCAAGGAATATATGAAGACGCATAAAGATATAGATTACTTTGTATATGGGCATCGACACATAAAGCTCGACCTTATGCTTGACGACAAAGTGCGTATGTTTATTCTTGGAGATTGGATATGGCAGTTCACTTATCTCGTATTTGATGGAGAACATACCTTCCTCGAAGACTATGTGGAAGGGGAAAGCTTGTTATAATAAAACACTTTTATAACATTATCTTTCCTTCATTCTTTCTTATTGATTACGAGTTCGTTGAAAGAAAAAGGCCGTTCGTTGAATAAATTTGGACAGTTAAACGAAAGAGTGTATATTTGTAAACAGTTTTTAAATAATAAAAAACTAACACTCTCAAAGAGTAGAAAAAGATGTGATAAATAAAAGATAGAAATTCATCATTTAGAATAAAACTCAGGTTTGTAGATTAAGTTTAGTCAAAAAGGTGGTTGTCGTGATGACAACCACCTTTTACCTTTTAGGAGATAAAAACCTATCTTCCTTTTTATTTCTTCGCTGCCATCACAAGCTCTTGTGTGTCGCGAGCAATTACAATTTCTTCGTCGGTAGGTATCAAAACAACCTTTACCTTTGAGTCATCGGTAGAGAGAACACGCTCAACACCGCGGCACTTGTTCTTCTCTTCGTCCATCTTAATACCAAGGAACTCCAGTCCTGTGCATGCATCCAAACGAAGACCTATTTGGTTTTCGCCTACACCTGCAGTCCAAATAATTATATCAACACCGCCCATGGCTGCTGCATAAGCACCAATATACTTCTTAATGCGGTATGTATACATCTTTAAAGCAAGGATAGCACGTTCGTTTCCAGCAGCTTCAGCAGCCTCAATTTCGCGCATATCAGAACTAATTCCAGTGATACCGAGTACACCGCTCTCCTTGTTAAGGTAGTCTGCCATTTCTTGTGGAGTCTTTCCAAGCTTCTCCATCATATAGGTTACGGCAGAAGCATCGATGTCTCCACAACGTGAACCCATCATCATACCTGCCAAAGGAGTAAGTCCCATTGATGTATCAATAACCTTTCCGTCCTTGATGGCAGCCATTGAAGCACCGTTACCAATATGGCAAGTGATTATCTTTTGGCTCTTATAGTCAACTCCAAGGAATTCGCAAGCACGCTTAGAAACGTAACGATGACTTGTTCCATGGAAGCCATAACGACGTACATGATACTTTTCGTACATTTCATAAGGCACAGCATAGAGGTATGCATGAGGAGGCATTGTGCTGTGGAAAGCATTATCGAACACTGTTACCTGTGGTGTATGGGGCATCAATGAATCTACTGCTCTAAGACCACGGAGGTGTCCTAAGTTGTGAACAGGTGCGAGATCGATGAGACTTTCTATACCTTTTTCAACTTCTTTGGTTACGATACAGCTCTTTTCGAAGAGGTCTCCACCCTGCACAACACGGTGTCCAACAGCGTCAATCTCGTCCAAACTCTTCAATGCACCATACTTTGGGTCAAGCAAAAGTTCGAATACAAACTTAACACCTTCCTTGTGATCGGGCATATCATGCATTATTTTCTCCTTGCTTCCGTCCGGTAAGGTAACCTTAACAAACGCTTCGTCCAATCCAACACGCTCTGCGCCACCTTGTGCAAGTACACTTTCGTCAGTCATATCGTACAACTTGTACTTGATAGAGCTACTGCCACAATTTAATACTAATATCTTCATAATGTCATTTTTGTTTTCTGATTAAAATAAAATAGAGGAGTTAAAGAACTGTTGTGCGCTCTCTAACTCCCCTTAATTCCTTAATTTACGCCTTAGAATCTTGTGCCTGGCAAGCTGTAATAGCTACCATATAGTAGATATCATCTACCGAACATCCACGTGAAAGGTCGTTTACTGGACGTGCAATACCTTGAAGGATTGGGCCAATAGCAGTAGCACCACCAAGGCGTTGAACCAACTTATAGCCGATATTTCCTACTTCGAGGTTTGGCACAACAAGTACGTTTGCCTTGCCTGCAATATCAGAATCCTTAGCTTTCTTAGCAGCAACAGCAGGATCGAGGGCTGCATCAGCCTGCAATTCGCCGTCTACTCTTAAGTCAGGATACTTTTCTTTTGCTATTTTTGTAGCCTCAACAACCTTGTCAATAATATAAACGCTCTTACCAGTAGCCTTATCTATTGCATCGGTTGCAGAACCTTTGGTAGAGAAACTAAGCATAGCTACGTTAGGATTCTTAAAGCCTGCCACACTTCTTGCGGTTGCTGCAGTAGTATAAGCAATCTGTGCCATCTGCTCAGCTGTTGGATTTGGTGTTACTGCAACATCACCCATAACTACCACACCGTTCTCTCCGTATTGTGCTTCGTGCGTCAATACGAGCATAGCACCACTTACAACGCTAACTCCAGGAGCGCATTTAATAATCTGCAATGCAGGGCGAAGTGTATCACCAGTAGTTGAAAGAGCACCCGAAATCTGTCCGTCTGCTCCTTCTGTCTTTATAATCATGCAACCTAAGTATAGGTTATTCTTTACCAACTCGCGTGCTTTCTCAATCGTCATACCCTTTTTCTGACGCAGTTCAGTAAGTTTTTCAGCGTATTCCTCACTGCGTGGGTTGTTCTCAGGGTCTATAATCGTAGCCTTGTCAATATGTTTTAACCCCCATTCGCCAGCCAACTTCTTAATGTTATCAGGATTACCGATGAGAATTAATTCTGCAATTTCATCGGCTAATACCTTGTCTGCAGCTCTAAGAGTTCTTTCTTCCTCTGCTTCCGGAAGCACAATGCGCTGCTTGTTCGCTTTAGCACGTGCGATAATTTGGTTAAGTAAATCCATAGTATATTTTTATTTTTTAAATGTTTTATGTCTATTTTGCGATGCAAAGATAGCAATTTCGACCTATAAAACCAAAATAAACGTACTTTTTTACACCTTATTAAAATAATAAATTTTGCTATGTTGGTTTGATGTTTTAAAAGATATGGTTGGACATTATTAAGCAAAATAGAATCTCAAATAGCTTTGCTTGTTTCTACACAAAAGCTTTACAATTGTACCTTTATACAGCAACAACCCCTTTTTATCCGTTTTTTCTTTTATGTAAGCAAGTAGTACCAAAAACTTGCAAAGTCATAGATTAAAGTTCTAAAACCTACCATAATCAATTGATTTAAATCAATAAAACCAACAAATTGGTAATTTTGTCGGCATAATATTTTCATTATCGAATAAATCACCCTATCTTTGCATCGTGTTTTTCATAGTATTAGATTTAAGGTTAACAAAGGTTGGAGTACAGCGGTACTCCTTTTTTTATGCCCATAAGTGAAACCATCATAATTCAACAAAATTATGACGAACTTGCCTTACAGATGGTTCAGTTAGAAAAACAGGGAGTAATTCTTATCTTATTGCGTAAAAAAGAAAAACGGTTAACATGCTGTAAACAACATATTAACCGATAATAAATCTTTATAAAAAGTTGTCCTAGGCGGATTCGAACCACCACAAACAGAACCAAAACCTGTTGTGCTACCATTACACCATAGGACAATTGCGGGTGCAAAGATAATGCTTTTTTGCATTATACACAAATTTTTTATGGAGAAATTGCATTATTTTATGCTTTAAGGAACCTTCATCTGGCTTGTACTAATTGACTTAACTGTTTTTAAAACCATATTTCAGATTTATCTTAACCGACTTTACCTTATTTAGAACTCTTGTTTCTTACTTATCTTCATAGGTTTTACAACATTCCCATACCATGCTTTTGATATTACAAACGGAGCCTACAAGTTACGGAAACTGAGTATCTACTGCTACGCTTCTTGCCTGTTTCCGATATTGTCCAGGCGCACATCCTTTCATCTTTTTAAAGAATTTGTTGAATTGTACTTGCGATGAGAAACCGAAAGCAAAGGCTATTTCCTGAATATTTCGGGTTGTTCCAGCCAGATTTGCTTCTACCTCTTTTATTATATAGTCATCAATCAGCTGTTTCGGAGTTCGTCCTGCAACACGCCGTGTTACTTGTGCCAAGTAGCGAGGAGTAACGTTTAGCGCATTAGCATAGAATCTTACTTCTCCCGTTTTGCGGTGATTGGCAGCAATGTTATCCATCAATTGGTTATACAATTCCAACATTCTGTCAGATATAGTTTGCCTTGGTAAGTCACTACTATGATCAAGCAACTGTGCATTTGTACCAAGATTAGAGTCGGCAGAGCGCAAAATAAGTTGACACATATAATCTGAAGCTTGTCCGATAGCACATTCTAAAGTATCGCCTGCACATAGATGAACAGCTACTGCCGATGTAAAGGCACCACCAGATCCATGTGTAATTCGGTCTATAAAGCCAGGACGTGTATAGAAATGGGCTACTGTGCTATTGCTTTCCACCAACACATCGGTGAGAGAAGCCTTAGTTATAACTCCTCCCTGCAGTGCTACAGCTTCGCAACCAAACTGCAATATCTTCCTTGCCATTTGTTCCAACGCTTCGTTGCTGTGTGTTTCACCCTCCTGTAACATATAAGCAGCACTATTTTGCTTCATGATTACGATACTACTCAAAGGGAAAAGACATTGTACCATTGCGTCTACCACCTTCTTAGGCATGAGCATTTTGCCTTTACTACTGATAATAACGGCATCTAAAAGTACAAATTCTGGATTATACTCGTGCAACAATCGCTCCACAGTAAATACTTGTTCCACATTTCGAAGCATACCAATCTTCACCGCATTAGGTTTTAAATCGTTCAATACGGCACGAATCTGCATATCCAAAACTTCTGCAGGAATATCGTAAAGTTGTCGTATGCCTTCAGTGTCCTGCGCCGTAACCGAAGTAATAGCAGTTGCAGCGTATGCCCCTAACATGGTTATGGTTTTTATATCAGCTTGTACACCAGAGCCACCTGTACTATCTGAACCAGTAATGGTGAGTATGGTTGTTTTCTTTTCCATTGTCCGTGGTTGTTTTCGTTATTGTTTTTTTATTGCTCAAACTCTTTGTTGTAAGCAATATTTCGTGGGTGATGGTTAAGAATTTCCTCTCGCAATGTTGTTGTATCAATGTGCGTATAGATTTCCGTTGTACCGATACTTTCATGCCCAAGCATTGCTTGAATAGAGCGTAAGTTGGCTCCTCCCTCAAGCAAAGCAGTAGCAAAAGAATGTCGTAGTGTGTGTGGCGATATTGTTTTCTTTATTCCAGCCTCCCGTGCGTAGTTCTTTATCATTATCAGAATCATAGTTCGGGTAAGATGTGCTCCTCTTCTATTCAAGAAAACATAATCCTCTTCTCCCTCTTTTATCTTCATTTGGTTACGATCAGCAAACCAAAAATCTAATTCTTTCAATGCTTTTGGCGATATTGGTACAAGGCGTTCTTTAGAACCTTTACCCATAACGCGAATAAATTCCTCCTCTCGATAAAGGTTGGAAAGCTTCAGATGTGTAAGTTCCGACACACGCAAACCGCAAGAAAACAGTACTTCTATAATAGCACGATTACGATGTCCTTCCCATTTTGACAAATCAATGGCGCGTTCCAGCATATCAACTTCAACTGTAGAAAGTACTTCTGGTAAATGTTGTGGCTGTTTTGGCGATTCAAGAAGTTCGGTTGGGTCTGATTCCATGTAACCATCAAGCACTAAAAAACGATAAAATTGTCTGACACCGCTCAATATTCGGGCCAGCGACCGAGCACCTATACCAAGATCACACACAGTTGCTGCAAAATTCTCTATATCTTCTAGCTTTGCCTCTTGTGGTGTCTTCTTTTCACCAGCAAGGAAATTCAGCAACTTTTCTAAATCGCGAATGTAAGCATCAAGCGTATTTGGCGAATAGTCTTTCTCTAGCTTCAGATAACGCTGATACTTACGAATAAGATTAGAAGATGTTTCTTTGCTCGTTTCCATATTATTGTGTATTTTTGCAGCCGTAGTGCGCCAATTGGTGCAAAGATAAGTAATTTCTGTGTAATATGAAAATAATCATCATCAATGGTCCTAACCTTAACCTCTTAGGGAAGCGCGAACCAAATATCTACGGCAGCCTTTCTATGGAGGAATACTTGCTTAAACTTCGTGCAATGTACTCCGATATCGACATTGAATATTATCAAAGCAATGTAGAAGGAAAACTTATTGACAAGTTGCAAGAGGTTGGATATACCTACAACGGCATTATATTGAACGCTGGAGCATACACTCATACCAGCATTGCGCTTCAAGATTGTATTCGTGCCATTACAGTTCCTGTGGTGGAAGTACATATAAGTAATGTGAAAAACCGTGAGGAATATCGTCACCATTCAATGATTACACCAGCTTGCATCGGTACTATTCAAGGATTTGGAATGAACTCTTACCGCTTGGCAGTAGAGGCTTTAAAAGGTATAGATAAAACATCTGAATAGTAAAAGATCAAGTAACGATGACAGAAACCGAACAATTAGATAAGTATATTCTCGACCATATAACTCCAGAAGGAGATTATTTATATCGACTTTACAGAGCAACAAACATACACACCATTCACGGACGAATGGCCAGTGGACATCTGCAAGGTCGCCTTCTGAAGATGTTGGTACAAATGATACAACCGAAAAACGTGCTGGAAGTGGGCACTTTCAGCGGATATTCTGCCATTTGTATTGCCGAAGGACTACCTGAAGATGGCAAACTTTATACGTTTGAAATAAACGACGAAATGGAAGATTTTACACGTCCATGGATAGAAGGCTCGGCAGTTGCACAAAAAATAGATTTCCGTATTGGTGATGCAAATATCGAAGCGCCTAAATTAGGCATTACTTTCGATATGGTTTTTGTAGATGGTGATAAGCGTACATATCTTGAAACCTACGAAACAGTTTTGAAAATGTTACGCTCCGGTGGTTATATACTTGCCGACAATACACTTTGGGACGGCCATGTTACCGATAAAGCTTACGACCGCGACCATCAAACACAGGGTATTCGCAAATTTAACGATTTTATTGCGCAAGATGACAGAATAGAAAATGTAATACTTCCATTGCGAGATGGGCTGACCATTATACGGAAAAAGTAAAGATAAAATAGTAACCGTACTTTTAATTCATAAAACATAAACAATAAAGGTGGATTTAAATCCACCTTTATTGTTTTATAATAATTGTATCAGAATCTTATTTCAGCACACCGAGTTCTTTACCAATCTTAATGAAAGCGTTGATACACTTGTCGAGTTGTTCACGATTGTGACCAGCAGAGATTTGAACACGGATACGTGCTTCGTTCTTTGGAACTACTGGATAGTAGAAACCTGTAACATAGATGCCTTCGTCGAGCATCTTTGAAGCATAAACTTGTGAAAGTTTAGCATCGTAAAGCATAACAGCGCAGATAGCACTTTGTGTTGGTTTGATATCGAAACCAGCTGCCATCATCTTATCGCGGAAATAGTTTACGTTCTCAACCAACTTATCGTGCAATTCGTTGCTTTCCTTCAACATCTTGAAAACTTCGAGACTCGCACCAATAATGCTTGGAGCCAAAGAATTAGAGAAGAGATAAGGACGGCTACTTTGACGAAGCATATCGATAATTTCCTTACGGCCAGTAGTGAAACCTCCGAGAGCACCACCGAATGCCTTACCGAGTGTACCAGTATAAATGTCTACACGACCATAAGTTTTGCAGAGTTCGCTTACACCATGTCCTGTTTCTCCAACTACACCTGCAGAGTGGCTTTCGTCAACCATAACAAGTGCATTATATTTTTCAGCAAGGTCGCAAATCTTATCCATTGGAGCAACATTACCGTCCATAGAGAATACACCATCAGTTACAACAATACGGAAACGTTGTGCCTGTGCTTCTTGTAAACATTTCTCCAACTCTTCCATATTACCATTTGCATAACGGTAACGCTTAGCTTTACAAAGACGAACACCGTCGATGATTGAAGCGTGATTCAATGCGTCAGAAATAATAGCATCTTCTTCGTTAAACAAAGCGCCAAATACACCGCCGTTTGCATCGAAGCAAGCTGCATAAAGAATAGTATCTTCGGTTTGGAAATAATCAGAAATAGCAGCTTCTAATTCCTTGTGGCTATCTTGTGTTCCGCAGATAAAACGTACAGAAGACATACCGAAACCACGCTTGTCCATCATATTCTTTGCACCTTCAATAAGGCGAGGGTGATTAGACAAACCAAGATAGTTATTAGCACAGAAGTTCAACACATTCTTGCCTTTAACAAAGATTTCTGCTTGCTGTGGTCCTTCAATAATACGTTCTTCCTTGTAAAGACCTGCATCTTTAAGTCCTGCGAGTGCTTCGCAGAGATGTTCTTTCATTTTACCATACATAGCATTAAAGTTTTTAATTATTTTCAAGTACAAAGGTCTTGATATTTTTTGAAAAAAGGAACTTAAATTCTGATTATTTTAAATCAAGCCCTTTTTTTTATACAACATTAATACTTTTAATTCCTAAATTAATCAAAAAAGTAGTTAACTTTGCGCCATAAAACAAAAAAATCTATTCAATAATAATATGAAAAATATTTTGGTTATTGGCTCTACAGGCCAGATTGGCTCAGAGCTTGTAAGAGAATTGCGCAACATTTACGGTGGCAACAACGTAGTTGCAGGTTTCATTAAAGGTGCAGAACCTACTGGCGAACTTCTTGAAGGTGGTCCATCGGCTGAATGCGATGTTACCAACCCTGAAATGATTACTGCAGTAGTGAAGAAGTACAACATCGACACAATCTACAACCTTGCAGCATTATTATCAGTAGTAGCAGAAGGAAAACCACGTTTGGCATGGAAAATAGGAATTGATGGTCTTTGGAATATTCTTGAGATTGCTCGCGAAAACAAGTGTGCAGTGTTCACACCAAGTTCTATTGGTTCGTTCGGTCCAAGCACTCCTCACGACATGACACCACAAGATACTGTTCAGCGTCCAGGAACAATTTATGGAGTTTCTAAGGTTACTACCGAGTTACTTTCAGACTACTATCAGAAAAAATATGGTGTAGACACCCGTTCGGTACGTTTCCCAGGTATTATTTCATACGTAACACCTCCAGGTGGTGGTACAACCGACTACGCTGTAGATATTTATTATTCAGCAGTGAAAGGCGAAAAATTTGTATGTCCTATAAATAAAGGAACCTACATGGATATGATGTATATGCCAGATGCATTGCATGCAGCTATTTCTTTAATGGAAGCCGACCCAACAAAGCTTATTCACCACAATGGTTTCAATGTTGCGGCTATGAGTTTTGAACCAGAAGAAATATTTGCTGAAATTAAGAAACACAAGCCTAACTTTGAAATGGTTTACGATGTAGACCCATTGAAGCAAGGTATTGCTGACAGCTGGCCAGATCGTTTGGACGACTCTTGCGCTCGTAGCGAATGGAACTGGAAACCACAATACGACCTCAAGAGCATGACTGTAGATATGCTCGAACAGCTCAGCAAGAAATTGCTCTAAGCTAATGTAAAAGTAAGTGGAGGTTGAAAGAAATCTCCCAAAAGATAAAAGAAAAAAAAGAGGGTGTGTCAAAATTGATACATCCTCTTTTTTATGCACAAAGCTCCGA
>NZ_JABZSJ010000048.1:0-21250 GCF_015262605.1 Prevotella aurantiaca
AAGGTAAAGGAAGAATAAAAAGAGGATGTATCAATTTTGACACACCCTCATTTTTTGCAATAAATAAATATGATTAGGAATCAGACATATAATAAAAATCTGGGGTTGAAAGAGGAGCCCTTAAAAATCTATTCCTCTCAATAGTTTCCTAAACTATTTATTTTCAGATTAGTAAAAACTATTTAGTAACGTAACTATTCTTTCAGCATCATTTAATGACATGATTTGATTGCAAGGAATAGAAAGTTCTTCACGATGGATACGTTCTGTTATAGGAAACGATAGTTCATTCCATTTCTTATATGCTTCTTGCTTATGGGGGGGGATAGGATAGTGTATCATAGTTTGCACACCATTTTCCTTTAGAAATTCTTGCAATCTATTGCGTTCTACACAGAGAATTGGGAAGATATGATAAACGTTATCGCGGTTTAAAGCTTTAGGAATAATAATGCTATCGTTCTTTATATTTTGCTCAAAATATTGAGCAATTTCTTTTCTACATGCATTATCTTCCTCAAGATATTTTAATTTAACATCAAGTACAGCTGCTTGGACTTCGTCCATACGGCTATTTTTTCCTTGATATTCAAAAACATATTTACGACTCGAACCATAATTACCAAGTGTACGAATCGTTTCTGCGAGTTCAAAATCATTAGTGGTAACAGCACCAGCATCACCCAATGCCCCAAGATTTTTACCAGGATAAAAACTATGAGCAGCTGCATCGCCAAGACTTCCTGTAAGTTTACCATTGTAAGTACATCCATGTGCCTGTGCATTATCTTCTATAAGTTTTATTTTGTGCTGTTTGCAAATATTTTCTATTTTTTCAGTATAAGCACAACGACCATATAAATGCACGAGCATAATCGCACGAGTGCGACGAGTAATTACTTCTTCTATGCGATTACCATCTATTTCTAATGTTGTGATTTCTGGTTCTACAAGTACTGGTTTAAGGTTGTTTTCAGTTATTGCTAATATGGTGGCAATGTAAGTATTGGCAGGTACAATTATTTCATCGCCATCGTGGAGTTGTCCAAGTTCTTTGTAAGCACGTAGAATAAGATGCAAAGCGTCAAGCCCATTACCACAACTAATGCAGTGTTGTGTGCCTATATAGTTACGATAATGTTCTTCAAAAAGTCGAACAGCATTGCCATTAAGATACCAACCCGAAGTTACAACGTCTGAAATTGCTTTGTTTATTTCGTTTTCGTGCATCGCTGTGATGCGCTTGAGTGATAAATATTCTAACATATGACTTATATTTTCCATTCGTAAGTGTCGTAACAAACACCTCGTCCCCCAAATCCTTCTTTTTGATGAATAAGTTGTTGATTAAGTAATGTGCCACCAGCTTCAGTGCTTTTACCAAAGTCAAAATAACCATTTCTGCCCATATATACATTATTTATTATATAGTCGAACAATAAATCTAAAGCTCCTATCGCTTTCCCAGTTGGTGATGCTGATATATATTGCGTATGAATAACGTTTGGTGTTTCATAGATTATTGTGCCTCCTAATGGCTCTCCATTGGGAGTTATTGCCATATAGAGTTTAATTTCTTTAGGGAAACGATTCGTTAAAAGCTGTAATTCATCTAAAGAATGTACTGGATGAGTATCATATTTAGCAGTTAAATTGTTGTTTAGAATATTCCAGAATGCTGCTAAATCTTTACTTTCTCCTACAAGAATATGATTTCTTATCGCTTTTCGAATACCACTTTTACGGCTTTCAGTAAACTTTCGTACATTATGCAGATAGAATGATGATGAAATATCGCGGCTGATTATTTCAGCATGGCAAATATTGGTAAGTGCATAAAGGTCTTCTTCAGCAGGAATATTGTGATAAATCCATGGAATAGCTTTATAAATTACTTGTTTGATGCCAATTTTTTTGAGCAAAATATTTAATTCTGAAAAGATGTTGCATACCTTATCAGCAGTTACCTTTTCTGTTGTAAGTAATCCGCCATAGGTAAGACCTTGATGAGAATATAGGGTGTCACCTTTTCGATTGGCTGGAAATAGAGCAATAATGTGCTCTTTCTCCATAATAAGAAATGAATTATCGGTAAACCTATTGGCATGATAATCCATATAGTTGCGATTGAAAAGAAACGTACCTTGCTTGGAGATGGCTACAAATTCGTTCCATTTCGTTGCATCATCAAAATTATATTGTTTAATTTCAATCATATTACGGTATTAATAGACTCTATTTAAAAATTTTTAATGGTAACAAACGATATATCAATTTTTGATTATAGTCAGTTTCACATTATAGTTCTTATCTTGTTTTACCAATGAATTTTAAATAATCGTCGTATTCTCTGATGTAGTCGTCTTCGTCAAATGGATCTTCAGCGAGAACTAAACAGACTGAACCAGACGAAAAGTCTTCGAGTGTCCGCCACGTATCTGTGTTCACAAGTAAACCTTGGTAGGGGTGATTCAGTAAGAATGATTCTTTTTCTGTACCATTATCAAGCGTAACGGTAAATGATCCGCTTGCTGCAATAATAAATTCACGACAATGTTTGTGTGAATGCCCACCACGATTTTCTCCTCCTGGTACATCGTAGACCCAATAAACACGAGAAATATTGAAAGGAATATCTTTCATTTCTTCTGCAACGGTGAGGTTGCCACGATAGTCTAATCGTTTAGGTAGCTCTATTATCTTCCCTATGTTTGTCATGTTTGTAAGTTTAGGATTTCCCCTGACCTTTTAGAAAGGACAGGGGAATGCTTCTGTTTATCTGTTTCCGTACATATTCTCGTAGTACTTTTGATAATCACCACTTGTAACTTCTTCAATCCAAGATTGGTTTTCTAAATTCCATTTTATGGTTTTTACAATACCATCAGCAAACATAGTTTCAGGGAACCAACCCAATTCATTCTTAATTTTGGTAGGGTCAATAGCATAACGTGCATCATGACCGAGTCGGTCTGCTACGTGCGTAATTAAATCATTATTAATCCATGAAATATCAATATCGCCATTATCATCTTTAACTTGCTTTTTCAAAACTTTGCGTAGCTCTTTATCTTCAGCCATCATATTGTGAATAGTTTTGATAATGAGCTTTACAATATCGATGTTTTTCATCTCATTGTGTCCACCAACATTATAAACTTGTCCTACACGACCTTCACGAACTACTATATCAATTGCCTTACAGTGGTCTTCTACATACAACCAATCGCGAACATTTAACCCTTCCCCATATACAGGAAGAGGTTTGCCGGCAAGAATATTATTGATAATTAATGGAATTAATTTTTCTGGGAAATGATAAGGACCATAATTATTTGAGCAACGTGTAATACTAATAGGCATGTGATATGTATCATGATATGCCATTACAAACATGTCAGCACTTGTTTTACTTGCTGAATATGGACTATGAGGACATAACGGAGTTTCTTCAGTGAAATAACCATCAGCACCAAGTGAACCATAAACTTCGTCAGTAGAAACTTGATGGTAGCGCTTTCCTTCTTTCCACGTAGGGTAACCTTGTTCATCTTTACCTGTAACCCATGCACGACGAGCAGCATCCATGAGATTTTGAGTTCCTAAAATATTTACATTTAAGAATAGTTGTGGATCTTCTATAGACCTATCTACATGGCTTTCAGCTGCAAAATTTACAAGATAATCGACGTCGTTTTCTGCAAATAATTTATTAGCTAATTCTCTGTCACGTATATCGCCTTTCACGAAAATACATCTTTTATCATCTATGTCATCCTTGATAGTACCAAGGTTACCTGCATAAGTTAATGCGTCAAGTACGATAATCTTAATGTCTTCGTTTACATACTTCTTGTGAAGTAGATACTTAATGTAGTTTGCACCAATAAAACCAGCGGCACCTGTTACTAAATAAGTTTTCATAAGTTGATATTATTTTGTTATTATTAATTATTATTGTCTGATAATGTTATAACCTCGCAATCAATCATTTTATTGCCTTTAATGGAGAGTCTTACAATAGTTCTTTCTTTATGAAAACCTTGTAAGCCTGCTGCACCAGGGTTGATATGAAGCAGATTTAATGTTTTATCGGGCATTATTTTTAATATGTGGGAATGTCCGTCTACGAATAGATTGGGTGGTGAATAATAAAGTATATTACGTACAGAGTAATCGTATCTGCCAGGGTAACCACCAATATGCTTAAGCAAAACATCTACTTTTTCACACTTAAATCTCAGCATCTCTGGATAGCGAATACGAATATCATAACCATCACAATTACCGTGAACAGCTCGAAAGATTGGTTTCATCGCTTCGAACTTATCAGCAACTTCTAACGAACCGATATCTCCAGCATGCCAAACTTCATCGCAATCTTTAAGATAGATCTCGTATTTCTTGTCCCAATAGGCGTGTGTATCGCTTATAATGCCAATTCTTTTCATACAAAACTTATTCAAGTGATAGTTTTTTCCGTATGAAGAAAGCTATAAAGTCTTTCGTTTCTTCAACTCCTAATATACTTGCGTCTGCACAAAGGTCGTAGCTTTCTGCATGACCCCATGTTTTCCCTGTATAGTAATTGTAATATTTTGCACGTTCGCTTTCTTTATTTTCAATTACTTTAAAGGCCTCTTCCATTGTACAGCCAAGGCGTTCGGTTACATTTTTTGCTCTAAAATTAATTTCAGCAGTAATGAAAATATTAATAACATTAGGATTATCTCGCAATATATAGTCAGCTGTTCTGCCGACAAAGACGCAGCGTAGATTTTCTTCTGCTGTTTTTCTTATTACATCGCTTTGGAATTGGTATAATCCTTCAGGGGAGAAGTTATTTTTGTAGAAATCGTTATTACCTAAAAATGGTAAATTAAGATGGAAATGCGACTTAAGAAATCTTTTCTGCTCATCGTTCTTTTCAAAGAATTTTTCAGAGAAACCACTCTCCTTTGCAGCAAGATTTAAAATTTCCTTGTCGTAAAATCGGCAATTAAATTCCTCTGCAAGAGCTTTTGCTATGCAGCGTCCACCACTTCCGAGTTGTCGTCCTACATTGATTATCAGTTTTTTTTCCATAAGCGAGAATATTTATTTAAACTAAATAGCTTTATATTCTTTCTGTTCCTTTTTAAGTCGTCGCAGATAGATAGTCATTATTGTTATTGATACTACTACTGCAATAAAATCGCTTGTTGGGATTGCTGCCCAAACTCCATTAATATTATAAAAGTTCGGAAGTATTACAAGTAGTGGAAGTAAAAATAATAATTGTCTTGACAACGACAAAAAAATACTAACTTTTACTTTTCCTATGCATTGAAAGAAATTGGTAATTACCATCTGACATCCAATAAATGGATACATCATCATGATGATACTAATAGCTTTGATAGACCTTTGAATCAATTCAGGGTCTTTAGTAAATAGTCGGACACAATAATAAGGTGCGAACATAGCTAAAGACCATCCTATAAACATAATACAAGTTGCTGTGATGATAGATAGCTTCACTACTTGCATCATTCTATCGTATTTTTGCGCGCCATAGTTATACCCTGCAATTGGTTGCATTCCTTGATTAAGTCCGATAACGAACATAATGAATATCATTGCAATGCTGTTAGCAACTCCGTATGCTCCAACTGCTAAGTCACCACCAAACTTTACTAACTGATTATTAATGAAGATGACAATTATGCATGCACATGCATTCATCAGGAAAGGAGATATTCCTATTGAAATAATATTTTTTACGAGATTGGATTTCAATTTATATATCCCTTGTTTAAGGTGCACTAATTCGTTTTTATTAGCAAAAAGCTTCATCTGCCAGCAGAGTGCTATAACTTGTGATATAATGGTAGCGAAGGCTGCACCTTTGATACCCCAGTGGAGCCACAGAATAAATACAATGTCGAACAAAATATTCATAATGACAGTAAAAATGGTCGCAAACATTGCCATTCGTGGTTTCGAAGCAGCCCTTAGTATGGCATTCATTCCAAAGTACATGTGAGAAAATACATTTCCAGCAAGTATAACTTGCATATAATCTCGTGCGTATGGAAGAGTTGCATCACTAGCACCGAAAAATCGAAGAATAGGATCGAGAAATATAAGGCATATTCCTCCGAATGCCAATCCTATAATGAGGTTAAGAGTAATGGTATTACCAAGAATATTTTCTGCCGATTTATAGTCTTTCTGTCCTAACTTAACACTGATAGTTGTAGATGCACCTATTCCTACTGCTGCACCAAATGCTGCTGCAAGATTCATGAAAGGGAAAGTAATTGCGAGTCCTGAAATGGCCATTTTACCGACAACTTGTCCAATAAAAACTCGATCAATAATGTTGTAAAGCGATGCTGCAGTCATTGCAATGATTGCAGGCAGGGCATATTGCGCTAACAATTTGCCCACAGGTTTTTGTCCTAGCTCTAATGTCGCTTTTTTATTACCCATTCAAAAGTGAGTGTTCTTTCTGCAAAAGTACTAAAAAAAAACTGATAAAGTTAAGTATGTTCTATATCTTTTGTGGTGTTAATTATTATTTTTAGTTATTGTTAGTGTTAATAAAAAAAAAGAAGTACTTTTGCAGAAAATATAAAAACTAAAATATGAAAAATCTATTCTTATCTCTATTTTTGCTTGTTGGAAGTATGACTTCTTATGCGCAAGCAACATTTCCTAACACAGTTGCGCATAATGATGAGGAACATGGTGCAAGAACTTTTGTGGGTGGTGCAGTGACCTTTTGGTCTGACCCTAAGGATAAAATGGTGAAGTTTGATTTCTCTCCCGAAATAGGTTATCTATTTAATGATAGATGGGGTGTGGGATTGATGTTAGGTTATGAATACGAAAAAGAGCATGAAGATGGCTTAAATAAGTATTCGAACAGCTTTAAGATTTCTCCTTTTGCGCGTTGGTATTATGTACATAAAGGTCCATTCAACTTATTTTTAGATGGCGGAGTAGGATTTGATTTTGGTAAAGTAAAAGTTGCTGATACTAAAACTAATCGACATGGATTTGAAGTTGGTATACGTCCAGGTGCATGTGTAGATCTTACTGAAGGACTTTGTTTATGTCTCCGTATGGGTTTTGTAGGTTATCGACACAATTATTTTGGTGGTGAAGAACCTGAAATCGGAACAAATGGTTTTGGTTTACGTTTTTCACCAGAAGAACTTATGATTGGTTTTGAACTTGAATTTTAAGTAATCCCTCATATTTGTAAAAGTTTAATTGGTATAAAAAACGCCACAGAAGTACTTTTTGTAACTTCTGTGGCGTTTTTTCATTATTTAAATTTGCCTGCTAAGCATGAAGGCTATTTTATTTTAAGGCTCTTGTCCATTTTCTAAACTCTCCAATTAGTTTGTAATATCCATAAATTAGGCATATTATAAACATCCAAATTCTTTTTCTGGATATCATCACTTTATTAAATTGAAGTATGAGTTTTCTTTACTCTAAATACTCCCTTTTCCTTACTTTAATTAAGTATGATTTAATATTTTCAACGAACTTTGTATAAATATAAGAATAGCAAAATTAAACATCATATTTGTGTGTAAAATATTAAATATCAATAAAATATAAGTCTTTTTAATAAATTATCTGATACGCGTTAATTTTACAATACAAGCCGTTTAATATAATTTAATAGATAATATTTTAATTTATATGTAAGTTTTTTTTGTTTTGAGAGAATATATATACTTTTGCAGCGTCATATAATTATTACTAAATATAAATGCATTTGCAGAACCCTATTTCTCTATGTAATATTGCCAGCCCAAAAACTGTGTAAACATAGGAACAAGAATGAAGGTTAGAGTAGCTTTGCTATGACTTAATTTTCTTGAAAAGGGGCCTGCTATTACTATTATTTTCAATGAATCAGTTACATGTATCAGTACTTTTAGCAATGGCACTGCTGTCGGCTATGATGTTTATAGCTTACAGAAATAGCTTATTACTAAGATTCTCCTTTTCTTTTAAGAACTTGTCTAAAGAGTTTATATCGTATAAAAAGTTACCAGTAAGGGAACTGTTTAGTTCTGATAAGTTTTTCATCCTACAGTTATTATTTATTATTTCATATTTTATAATTATTAAACAATAAAACTATGCAAAAAAAATCGACTTTAAGGCTATTTATTGCCTTTTCTTTGGCTTTGTTACAAACAAATGCGTATGCGCAAGTAGCTAAAGCGCCAGCACAAGAAGCTTATGTTGAAATTAACTCTAAAGGTGTTAATGTGCCAATTTCTCTTGCCAATTTAGGTAGTGGGGTACAGAGCATTGAATACACACTTACAAGTGGTGGTAAAGTTATCGAAACTAAGACAGTTTCTCTTAAAGGAGAGAATATGACACGTGGCGGTAACTCAACATTAAATGTTGTTGTTCCACCATATAGCGATACTACTGTAGACGAAGTTGCTTTCAATATTACAAAAGTAAACGGACAACCAACTAACATGAAAGAGCCTTATACTACCATTGAGCGTAAAACTCTTTCACAAACTGCTACACGTAAAGTTGTAGTTGAAGATTATACAGCAATGTGGTGTGGATGGTGTCCAAGAGGTCTTGCTATGTTGGGTTATTTGACAAGACAATATCCTAATGATTTCATTGGAATTGCTATTCATGGTTCACAAGACCCATTGATGTGCAGTTCTTATTCAAGTCTTATCAGCGGGTTAGGTGGATACCCATATATTATTTTCAATCGTTCAATTGAGTCTAAAGATTACTCTGGATATAATACATTCCGTTCTGAAAGGAGTCAAGGTGCAGAAATGGATGTAAAAGTTTCAGCTATGTGGGATAAGCAAAAGAGAAATATTGCTGTTACTACAAAGACAACTTTCCGTACAAAACCTTACAGAAATACATTTGCACTTGCTTATGTATTGACAGCTGATGGCTTGAAGAACAGCTCTTATTACCAGAAGAATTATTTTGCTGGTAACTCACAGTATCAAGGATACACAAAAGAATTAGACTATTTTGTTAACTCTCCAGGTACTATTCGTAACTTTACATTCGACCATACTGCCATTACTGCTAATGGTATTACAAATGGTATGCAGGGAAGTATTGGACAAATTGTAGTAGACAAACCTCAGACACACGAGACTTCGTTTGATAATATCTCACAATATTCAGCTATTCAAGACAAGTCTAAGTTACATGTTATAGTATTGGTTATCAATACATCGACTGGTAAAATTGTAAATGCTGACCAATGCTCTATTTCTGACTACGTTGTAACTGGTATTGAATCAGCTTCAACAGCTACAAACGTTGTAGAAGTTGCGCGTTATAACATTTCTGGTGCTCGTATCAATCAGCCTGTAAAGGGTGTAAACATCGTGAAATATAGCGATGGTAGCACAGTGAAAGAAATTGTTAAGTAATAAAAGTCTGTAAAATAAATAAGAGACTGTATCAAGATATATTATTATTTTGATGCAGTCTCTTTGTTTTTCTTTCTATCATTTAAAAAAATGATACATCATGATAATATTCTGATGTGTCATTTTTTACTTGTTTTTAATAGGTATAATAATTCTTTTCTAAACTATTATACGGCTTTTTTACTTTTTCTTTGACGAAACTATTATTTTAAAGTATTATTCTATATTCTGTTTTTGTCATTCATCGAGTAAAGTCAATTAGATTAAAAGCAGTTTGCAAAAAAGACGCTATCTCATTATTGGTATCTACTCTATATTTGAATTGATTATTTTCTGTTTCTATGTTAATAGTTGTATTGGATATTGACATTTTTCTAATCGCTTCCCTTATGAATTTAGGCTGGTTTTTAACTACGAAATATTGTTCTTCTTCAAAGAATATCCGTATAGAATCAATGATAACATAGTCTTTCACCTTGCTAAGGTAAAGGTGTTCTAACTTATCACTTGAAATAAATAAATCTATCTTATCAAGATTTTCAGTGCTCTGAACGTTTGTTTTCATTCCCATTAAGAACTCAAAACTTTGCATGTTAATCTGAAATTTAGTGGTTAAGACAATTGATTTCTTGTTAATCTTGCATGTCAGCGTCTTTTTCTCCGTATCTAAACTTAAAAAATCAACTTCGGTTAACTTTGATTGACCATGAGGATTCAAATCAATTTTAATTTCTTCGCCAGTACGTTTTATAAACTTCATTCCTGAAGAAATTGTAAGTTCATCTATGTTAGGATTATAATATAGGAGGAAATCCTTTGCTTTAATTTGTTCCATAATCTGCTTTGCAATAATAATACGTCTCTTTTTTGAGTAGCACAACTTCTATCTTCTAAAAGAAGCGCAATAATTGCAAAGATATAAAAAGAGTTTTATTCATTCTAAATAAATCGTAGTCGTTTTTTCATAACAGCTCTGTTATTATATGAATAGAAAAATATAATTATAAATTGAAAAAACATAATTATATTTTCTTGATTTTTTAATTATAAATTTTTATTTTATAATTATAATTTTACGGAATATAATTAAGGTTTTAAGTAAGAGTTTATAAATACTCCTTACTTATCTAATAATCAGGTTATTATAAGTTTGTTAGAAAGTGTCATTGTAGACGACTTAAAGCTTGCTTAAACGATGTCGTTCTTTTTATATAATGCGTTTAGGAATTGCATAGTTCTATGTTATAAACAAGAAGAAGAAAGAGTAATATAGAGACGTAAAATGAGTTGTTTTTTATCAAAATATTAGATTATTATTTGGTCTGTCGTAATAGTATGTGGTCCTTCATACTCAGTTATGATTGGTTGAGTGTGAAGGACCGTATTTGATATTATGTTATTTTCTTACGAATTTACCTCTAAATGTACGATTTCCGCAGAGTAATTTGTAAGTATAAATACCTCTCTTCAAAGTACTTATATCGGCTTTTCCATTTACGAGAGTTATATTCATTTCGGTCCCGTCTATATTGAAAACACTTATAGCCAAATTTTTATTTGAGCTTACATAGAGGGTGTTTTCTGAAATACGGATAGAAATATCTTCGGTAGCAGTAGTTTTTTCGATTGCTGTAGAACCAGGAAGTTCAGATTTATCGAATCTGTAAAGTCCGCTTTTCTTAGAATCACCTTGAGGTTCATAAATAGAAACGTAGACATAATCTTTGTTTGTGAATATTTGGGTTGGGGTAAGGTAAAGTGTACCTATATTTCCCATATTAGGAAGTCCTTTGGAAATGTTATACCAATTTGTGCCTTTATTGGGAGTATAATAGAATCCTCCCTTTTGCAAACCAATATATATGTTATTAACATCGCTTGACATAGCTCTTATATTGTTGTCCATTATACCTGTAGGTCGAGGGAGCGAATTCCATTCTTCGTTACTATCAAGTGTAAGAATAAATGGGGTGTTAAAATCGTCGTTAGGAACACTTCTACCCAATAATAATGTATTGTTGAAAATGGTAGATACTGCCATAAAATTGCTTTTATCACTTATTACATTCCATTTATTGGTTGACTCGTCAAGTCTGAAAATAAAGTATACTCCGAAGGCATATAATTTACCTTTGTATGAAACCATCTGATAGATATTCTCAGTATTTTCAACAGAAGAACCATCTTCTTCTTCAGCTACATATTTTAAAGAAGACAGGTCAGTATTTTTCCAAGTTTTTCCAAAATCTTCAGAGTATATGATGCCACCTCCACAGAAATCTGCAACATAAAGTTTATTATTGTGATAAGTAGCCGCATAACATACGGTATAAGGCATATTTTCTTCACTGATAATATTTTTTACCGCATCAGCATAACTATATTCAGACCAAGTTTTACCTTCGTCTGAAGAATAAGCTATTTTTGCTCCATAACCAAAAGCAAAAAGATGGTTGTCTACTTCTATAAATCTATTGTAGTTATAGTCCTTCGCATTGGTTTTGGTCCAAGTTTGTCCTTCATCGGTAGAAATATAAATACCACCATCTTTTTCAATTCGAAAATCTGATAGAAGAATATTTCCTCCTTTAGTAATAAATGTAGCATAAGTAGCATCTAATTGCTTAATAAGTTTCCAATCAGCATGCGCATTTGTGAAAATAAAACAAACAGATATAATCAAAAGTACTAATCTGTTTCGTAAGGTAAAATGTTTTTTCATAATTTTCTTTTTATAAGTTAATGTAATATGACCCTGCAAATATAATAAAAATATCTGACAAATGCAAACAAAAGGAAATTACGTAATTATAGATTATAACAAGAATTCAGAATTAAATTGTGAAAGTTAGTTGCTAATGCTTTTTAATTGATAGATTAGATGCAGTTTAATTGATGCAGGAGTGTTTTATACTTCTTTCGATATATTTCGTCGGGTAAATAATATTTAGCAGCAACTTTTCTGGCACTTTCGTGGTCGTTAAGCATAGAATACATCGTTATTGCAAGTAAGGCTACAACATCATTACTATTTGAGAAGAAATAAGGCTCTGTATTTTCAAAGTCATTGAGTACTTTGCGTATATTTCCTCTATCATTTAAGAATGGAACAATCTTCTCAACAAGTAATGATTTAATGTCAGTCTCGATAAGTCTATTCATCTCTTCAATAGAAATAGGCTTCCAGTTAATAGCTTTTTTACCGACAATAAGTCCAACATTGACATTCACAACAGTTTCTATTGAATCAAATTTAGTTTCAGCGCCTTTTAAAATAGTTGCAAGTTTATTGATTTCTTTTGAATCAAGACGAATCATAATATCAATATGGCCTAAGCTTTTATCATCAAAAAGTTTTGCTGGAGAAAAAAAGAATAAAATACTTTGTTCGAAATCCTCCATCTTTCTTTGAAACTTACAAGAACTCTTCTTCCACTTAAATCCATACTGAGCAAAAGTTTTGGAAAGGATAGACTCTAAATTAGTTCTTAAAAGAGTTTTAATTTCTTTCGTTTCCATTAGCTTTAGCATATTTAATTCTTCTGAAGTGAATGTTGGAATATACCTATTTAATCAAATGACTTTAAGAAATCATAAATATTATCAGCTTCTTTTCTCATTTCTAAAGAGCCTAAAGCACCTAAATCGTTTGAATATATGGTATCATCATTTGAATTATTTTTGTTAATAAAATAAGCCATGTCGCCATCTTGTCCTATCATAAGATAGTTAGGCTCAAAGTCTTGTATTTCGTATGTTTGATTTCTTTCCTCCAAATCTGAGTAAGAGTACATGCATATCCCAGTATTCTCTATTTCGAATATATCTCCATAATTGATTTCCGATAAAAAATCAAAGTATCTACTTGGGAATTGTAAATTATGTTTTGTTTCAAATTTAAGGATTTGACGCTTATTTTCTTCTATACTCATGATTATACTTTTATAATTACGTACTGTTTGCCTACAATTTTATATTATAGAGTCTGAAAAATATCTTTAAGTTTTCATTATGATATTGCAAATATACAAATAATCTTATGTTAATCAAAGCAAATGCTTAAAAATAGAATAATTGATTCTATTCAAGCGTTTTGCATATTTTAATCAAAGAAATAGGTTGTTGGGATAAAATAATTAAGCTATATTTTACTTTTCTTATTTTTTTTGAATAAACTTTCATTTTTTATATGTATCTTTGCATCATGAAATATATACTAAATATAAAAGGAGAGAACAAGATGAAGAAAAAATGTTTAGGAATATTACTTTTCCTACTTATTTTTGTGTTAAATGTATCAGCACAACGACAAATTGACAATGTCCCATTTATGGTAGAGAAAGCCAAGACAATGGAGGCTTTAGACAAGAAGTTCGGTACCCCTTATTTATTAAGTAATGGAAAGGCTACATATAAAAATGTAGTTTTTGATGGAGAGAAGTATAATGAAATAGAATGCTTCTTTGATAATGAAGGGAGACTTAATCAATTGCGTTTAAAAACTTGTTGTAATAACAAAGGAATTGCTGTTGCTAGAATGAATAAATTAGCAAAGAAGTATGAGCAAAGTTATAACACTACCAATTCTGAAAATGCAGATGATGGAAAATTTGTAGTTGGATACAACAACAAAGATAGAATTGTAATGATGATAGCTACTTATAAAAACAATTGTGATTTGAGTTTTTCTCTTTTCTAAATTGTGAATAAGTGTAAGGCCCAATTAGCTTTTTAGGAAATAAACTTGCTTATTTGCTAAAAAAAGCGTAATATTGCATTTCAATAATGCATTATTACGCTTTTTATTTGATATGAAGAAGTTATTTATACTCTTATTGGTAAGTTTTACCATGTTGCCTTTGAATGCGCAGAATATGCGTCAAATATGGTTGGAAATGCCAGACTCAATAATACCTTATCTTAATAGAAGTTTAAGAACTGAATTAGCTGATTATGTTACGATGGGAATGAAACCAGAAGTAATGAATACTTTGCAAGATTCTACTCGTATAGAACAACTTACCGACAATTATATATTAGTTCATCTAAATCATTCGAGTAGACTCGAAATAAAAAGTTTAGATGAATCTACTATAGCTATGGTTCAAACATGGTGTGGCCCTATAGCTGAGAGTAAATTACAGTTGTTTTCAAATAATTGGGAGGTTAAACCGATAGAGTTAGATATCATGCCAACATTTATTAAGCCAGATACTATGTCACAACAACGGTATAATGATTTGTTAGATATGGCCAATATAACTATGGGTGAAATACAATTATCGGCAAAAGACAATAGTCTTACTATAAAGTATTCTGTTCCTTTACTTTCGCCTACTGATAAAAAGGAAATGCAAGCAATTTTAAGGCAAAGAAAGTTTAATTGGAATGGGAAAACTTTTAAATAGTGTTAATAGGCAGATTAAACATTTTGTAAGGTTTGCAACTTATTGTATTTATAATTAACTTTGCAACGTGTTTTTCATGGTATTAGATTATTAAGGTTAATAAAGATTGATTGTCGCGAGACAATCAATTTTTTTTGTTTTATTCCCAACATAAATACTTGACTTTGATTTGGTGGTTTGTGATAAAATCTGTACTTTTGTTCCCAAACAAAAATCTAAGAGATGAATTTAAAGAAGCGTTTGGCACTGATGAACTTTTTAGAGTTTGCAGTGTGGGGAGCATACTTAACGTCTATGGGACGTTATTTAGGGAATATTGGAATTGGTGAAAACATTGGTTTGTTTTATTCCATGCAGGGCGTTGTTTCTATTTTCATGCCTGCGCTGATGGGTATTATTGCTGACAGATGGATACCTGCACAGCGTTTACTGGGATTCTGTCATTTGCTAGCAGGATTATTTATGTTTGGTACAGCATGGTATGGATTAGAGGCTGGTACAAATGCTGATTTCACTACAATCTTTACTCTCTACTCTTTGTCAGTTGCTTTCTTTATGCCAACTATTGCTTTAACTAATTCTGTAGCTTATTCGTCTTTAGCTAAAGATGGAATGGATATAGTAAAGGATTTCCCACCTATTCGTGTATTTGGAACTATTGGCTTCATATCTACAATGTGGCTGGTAGATATTTTGGGCTTTCAAAGCAACCAGAACCAATTTATTGCTTCAGGTGTGGTGAGTATTATTCTTTTTTTATATACTTTTATATTGCCACATTGTGAAATTTCAAAGAATAACGAAAAGAAGAACTTGGTAGATGCTTTTGGGCTCAAAGCATTCTCGTTATTTAAACAAAATAAGATGGCAATCTTCTTTATCTTCTCAATGTTGCTGGGTGTAAGTTTGCAGATAACAAATAGTTTTGCAAACCCATTCCTCTTTAGTTTTGCAGCTCAACCAGAATTTGCAGATGCATTTGGTGTGCAACATGCTAATATGTTGATAAGTCTTTCTCAGATAAGTGAAACCTGTTGTATATTGCTTATACCATTCTTCATGCGTCGCTATGGCATTAAGAATGTTATGTTGATTGCAATGTTTGGTTGGGTCTTACGTTTTGGACTCTTTGGAATGGGAGATCCTGGTATACCTGGCGTATTCCTTTTTGTGTTATCAATGTTGGTTTATGGTATTGCGTTTGACTTCTTTAATATATCTGGCTCTCTCTTTGTTGATAAGAGTACAGACGCTTCAATGCGTTCATCAGCGCAAGGATTATTTATGTTAATGACCAATGGTATAGGTGCTACTATAGGAACTCTTGCAGCACAGGCCGTTATAAATCATTATACAGAATTAAAGCAATTTGGTAATGATGTTCTGACAATAGGTAACTGGCAAGCATGCTGGTTTATTTTTGCTGGATATGCATTGGTAGTAACCATTAGCTTTGCTCTAATATTCCGTCCAAAAGAAGAGAATGAATAAGGTACAAGTCTTTTTTAAAGGATTAACAGAAATAGTTGGTGGCTCTAAGATGGGACTCTTGGTGTTAACCAATCAGTCAGAAGATAAGCAAATAGCTATTGTTTGTGATAAAGCAATGGCGCATGAATTGAATATTAGAATAGGACAGAATTCACTTCGGCATAAGCTTCTTCCTGAAGTGTTGTGTTGGATAAATCCTGATATGGATACAGATCATTATGAAATTTTATTTAATTCTATATCTGATGGGCAATATAAGGTCGTATTGATAAATAAACTAACATTTGAAATGACGCCAATTCGTGCTTCAGACGCAATACTCTTAGCACAAATAGCCCAGTTAGAAATGTTTATGGAAGAAAAGCTTTTCATACGTCAAGGTGTTCCTTATGAATCAGGAAAAAGTAAAGTTGCACTTCCGTTAAATGCTTTAACATCGGAAATGCTTGAAGATGCGTTACGAAAAGCTATCGAAAATGAAAATTATGAGCTGGCTTCTAATTTACGTGATGAATTAAATCGACGTAAAGGAATTGAAGACGACACGGTATAAATAATTCAGAAATGAAAGAGGTTCGTTACTTTTATGTCCCTAATGCAGCAATTCATACAGAATTGCCAACCGAAGAAGCTACTCATGCTGTGCGTGTTTTGCGATTGAAAGATGGTGATGACATTTTTTTGATGGATGGTGAAGGAGTTTTTTATGAAGCTATTGTTACATTGGCAAATCAAAAGCATTGCTTCTATGAAATAAAACAACAAATGCCTCAAAGTAGAACGTGGAAAGGCCATTTACATCTCGCCATTGCTCCTACTAAAGATATTGGTCGTATTGAATGGTTAGTAGAAAAGGCTACAGAAGTAGGTTTCGATGAAATTTCTTTTTTAAGTTGTCAGTTCTCTGAACGCAAAGTGTTGCGTACTGACCGCGTAGAACGTATTGTTGTTTCTGCAATGAAGCAAAGTCGTAAGGCGTGGAAGCCAATTGTTAATGAAATAGTTACGTTTGACCAGTTTATGCAAAGAGATGTAGAAGGTTCGAAGTTTATCTGCCATTGTTATAATGAAATAACAAAAAAAGATTTTTTTAGCAACTTGAATAATGAAAAGTGTTCCGATGATATAACAATCTTAGTTGGACCTGAAGGAGATTTCTCTATTGATGAAGTTCGTCAAGCTATAAATAATAATTATCAAAGTGTAACTTTAGGAAATAGTCGTTTGCGTACAGAAACAGCTGGTTTAGTTGCTGTAATGATGGCAAATCTGGCAAAACGAATTTAGTTTTCTTGTTAAGTGTTGTGTTTTTAACAACATTCGTAATGATGTTTTGGTAAATTTTAGTTATATTTGCACCATAATTATGATATAACGTTATTAAATATTAACATCAATTTATTATGCAGAAAAGATTGCTTTCCCTTGTTGTAATCCTGCTTGCCTTTACTATTTCCGCTATGGCACAAATTACAACATCAGGTATTAGCGGTAAAATTACGTCAAATGGTGAAGAAGTCATAGGCGCTACAGTTACTGCAACTCATCAACCTTCTGGAACTATTTATCGAGCCCTTACTAATTTAGATGGTCGATTTACTATTCAAGGTATGCGTGTTGGTGGACCTTACAAAGTAGAAGTTTCCTATATTGGGCACCATAAGAAAATATTTCAAGATATAACACTTCGTTTGGGTGAAGTTGAAGACTTATCATGTAAGTTACAAGAAGACTCAAAAGAATTACAGGAAGTAGTTGTTGTTGCTAAAGGAGGAATTAATGGTACTAAGACTGGCGCTGCACAGAGTCTGTCTGCTAAACAGATAGCTGAAATTCCAAGCATAACACATGGTATTGCCGATGTAGCAAGACTAAATCCTCAACTTACAACATCAAGTAATGGTGCAATGTCATTTGCGGGAACCAACAACCGTTATAATTCATTTATGATAGATGGTGCAATGAATAATGACGTTTTTGGTCTTACTGCCGATGGCTCTAATGGTGGGCAAGCAGGAACACAACCTGTATCTATGGAAACTATTGAGCAAATTCAAATTAATGTTGCACCTTTTGATGTTCGTCAAAGTGGTTTTACTGGTGGTGCTATCAATGCTATAACTAAGTCGGGAACTAATAAATTCCAAGGAAGTGTTTATGGATTTGGCAATAATCAGAACCTTATTGGCAATCATTATCCTTATTCTGATGGAACAGGTTATGCGCCTAAATATCAAAAACAGCAAGAATACCAATGGGGTATTACTTTAGGTGGTCCTATTATAAAGAATAAATTATTCTTCTTCTTTAATTTTGAAGATGCAAATAAAGAATATCCAAATATTAATGGTTATGGTCAAACTGGTTCACGTATCCTTACAGATGAAGCTGATGATGTACTTGCAAAGATTAAGGCTATGGCTGCAAAGCAAGGATATGACTATAATGGTGCTTTTGGTAATCCAGATATTTATACCAAAAGTAAAAAGTTTGGTGCAAAGATAGACTGGAATATAAACGACTTTAATAAATTCTCGTTCCGTTGGAGCTTAGTTGATGCAAAACAATTAAGTAATGTCAGCAGTGCTTCTTCTTTGAACGACAATCACTATTATTATCCATTTGAAAGCAAAACAAACTCATTCACAGCAGAATTACAAAGCCGTTTATCGCCATTAGTGAGCAATGAAGTTCGTGCAAGTTATGTGCGAGTACGTGACCAACGTGCTGTAACATCAGCTTTCCCAATGATTTCTCTTCAAGTAACAGGTGGTACACTTAATATTGGTAACGAACGTTCTTCAATGGCAAATATGCTTGACCAAGATATTTATACATTTGAAGATAATCTTACTTGGTATAAAGGTAACCATACATTTACTTTTGGTACTCACAATGAATTCTATAAGTTTGCAAATCTTTTCATTCAAGATGCGAATGGTACTTATAACTTCGCAGACTTAGCACATTTCAATAAGTATTATGAAGACTTTATGGCTGGAACTCTTGATCCAAACTATTCTTATTTCAAGCAATATCGTTTTGGAATGGCTAATACTGAAGTAACAGGTGACCCACGTTGGAAGGCACCTTTCTCTGCAGGTCAGTTAGGTTTTTATGCTCAAGATAAATGGAATGCCACTCCTTCTTTCCAACTTACTTATGGTTTGCGTATGGAAATTCCTCTCTTCTTCGATACTCCTACAGCTAATATTGGCTTTAATCAATATGCTGAGAAACGTAGTTGGGGAGTTCGTACTGATCATAAGTTGTCTAGTACTCCTTTATGGAGTCCTCGTGTTGGTTTCCGTTGGGATGTCAATAATGATCGTCGTTATATTCTGCGTGGTGGCGTGGGTGTCTTTACTGGTCGTATACCATATGTTTGGATTAGCAATAACTTTACCAACACAGGTATTCAGATGTCAAAATATAGTGTTTATAATCCAAAAGGGCTAGAACTAATCTTAGATCCTAATAAGCAATTGGAAAATGCAGATAAACTGAAAGCTTCAGCTGGAAATCAAGAAGTTGATATTTTCTCTGATAACTTTAAGTTTACACAGACACTTAAGTTCAATCTTGGGTTTGATTTTAAGGCATTGGGAATTGACTGGACGGCAGAGGCTATCTATTCAAAGACATTAAACGATATTTATTATAAGAATCTTGCTATTGAAGCAACAGGCAAAACTTTCGGTCAAGAAACCGGATATACATGGGATAATCGTCCAATGTTTGAGCAGACAACAAAGGGAACTCCTTACGCATATGTTTATGGCTTATATAATACCAATAAGGGTTACACTGTGAACTTATCTTTGAAAGGTGAAAAGCACTTTAATTTTGGTCTTGACTTAATGGCAAGTTATACATGGACGCGTTCTATGAGTGTGAATAGTGGAACTTCATCAGTAGCAGGTAGTAACTGGATGTTTAATACTACTTATAGAAATCCTAATGATCCTGAGCTTGGCTTCAGTGCATATAATGTTCCTCATCGTGTTCAAGCAAGTGCATATTATCATGTTGGTTATGGTACACGAAAACAATGGCAAACTACAGTTGGAGTTATTTATCAGGGACGTAGTGGTTCTCCATACGTTATAGAAATGTATGGTGATATGAATAACGATGGTGCACGTGGAAATGATATTATGTTTATTCCTACTGATGCACAAATTGACCAAATGCGTTTTGCACCAACGACTGTAAATAATAGCAAAGATACATATCCTTTGATAACAAAAGTTTTGGGTGCAGGATATAAAGGTAACTTATCAGAAGATCAGCAACGTGCTTTGTTGAAGCAATGGATTGCTGATGATTCTTATATGAGCAAACATCGTGGTGAATATTTCAAGCGTTATGCAGATAATCTTGCATTCGAACACCATTTTGATGTTCATTTGGCACAGAAATATAGCTTTAAAGTGGGTGGACAAATCAATTCTTTGGAATTAAGTTTCGATGTTATCAACATAGGGAACTTGCTCAATAAGGATTGGGGACATACTTATGGTGATGGTTTCGGTCGTTATTTCAGTCCATTCAATTATGAAGGCGATGGATTATTTAAGTTTGATGGAACACACGTAAATCGCGATTATGACAGTTATAACAGCCGTTGGCGTGGTCAGATAGGCTTACGTTACACATTCTAATAACTTAATAGAAATTATATACAGTTGGTGGATATCCCATTTCAAGAGATATCCGCCTAATTGTATATTGCTTTAGTATAAGATTTACTAAAAATGGGGTGGAGAGTTGATTCTTCTACTTAGTCTACCCTTATAAACCTAATATTCCTCTGATTCATAGTATATTATCCTGTAAATTATTTGTTTATATCTGCAAGTTTTTGTACCTTTACACTATAATTCTTGCAGATATTTATGCTTA
>NZ_JABZSJ010000049.1:0-20490 GCF_015262605.1 Prevotella aurantiaca
ACGGCTGTGCGGAAATAGGTGTTTGAGTTCACCGCCTCACATAGCCAATTCTTTTTTTCGAGCCAAGCTCTCAACAACTCGTCCTCACGGCTCATACACTCACCACGATAGAGTTTCACACGCAGGAGATATACTTTGCTGCTACAAAGGCTCTCCAACGGGGGAACGTCCCATTGTACAAACTTAATTGCCAACACTTGCTCACTTTTTTCAGCCGTAGGGTTAATGCGGTAATGAGAGGAGGAGCTATATCCTTTTCTGTTCATCGAAGATGTTGTATTTACTTTTTGCTTATCCATAGCGACATTTTTTTTATGCGTCCAAAGATCGGAGTATGCTGATTCCTTTTTGTAGCAAAATAGAGGTAGCGGGGCGGGCTTACACAAGGTTTTGGCGGAAAATACAACCCGTAGGTGTGGAGATTTTCCAGACAAACCAAGCGGCACAGACCTTGGGAAAGCCACAAGCCCCGTACTACCTTTGCGGATAAAAAGGGAACAGCATCCGTCTCCTTGTCATCGCATCATGTGGAGCATTGGAAAAGAAGCAAAAGTGCAACGCTCGTAGTGGAAAATAGAAAAGGTGGCTATCTCAAAATGCGAGATAACCACCTAATGAAATAATATGAAAGGTTTTACAGAGCTGTGCTTCTCAAAGCACGCATAGCAGGATGGCACAGAGAATCGCCAGCCAGAAGAGAATGCTCAGCAGCGTAATTGTCACTTTTAGGATTACCCTGACTATAAAGCGTAGTATCAGAAAACCTGCAATGACAGAGACGGCAGTTACGACTTGCGGCGTTACAATTTTCGAGATAAGCCAAATGGCACCGATAATGATGGAAAGTAGGATAGCGAGTTCGATGAAGCGTGTCCAAGAGAAGCGGCGGACTTGCTTGGGAGAAGTCGGCTGCTGCTTGATATTATCGGTTTTGTTCGATGCGTCTGCCTTGATGAAGGCAGGTGTGTGAACGTCTTGATTCATGATGATTGTATTCATATCGGAGCTTTTAATAGTTCAAGAGCAGTTACAAGATATTCTACCTCACACGAGTTGTTGAGAGCTATGCTCGAAAAAAGCCAAGTGTTTGCTCAAACTCTTGGTGTGTGGGGAAGAATGGTTATCTTGGCTCTTGACACTACAAAAGCTCCCGATGGTGTTACATCAAGTCATGTTCTCACTATTGACGGTTGGCAGACCATTGATCTCTATGAGCAAAACGATTGTCCCTGTCAGTTCGGTGTAGAGTTTCTCATACTCCGGACTTGTGCCAAAATCGTCTGTCAGCTCATACTTGTCGAAAACACTTTGCACAGCCTTGTTCTTCAGAAGTATTGGTGTTAGTCTTTCAGGAAGAGGAGAAGGAAGTTCTTTCTCGAACTCATTCTCCAAGACAGACACAAGCGTGTCGTACTTGGAAAAGTGCAGTCCTTGATACAGAACTTCGCTTGCCATTACCTCTGCTTCTGGGTAAGAAAAACCTTGTGCTATAGCATCGCAGTAAGCTGCCAATGCTTCGTCTGCGCGAGCAGTTACAAACGTATTTTCATTCACTCTCTCTGGAAAATGCTCTCCAAGATACGCTTCCAACTTTAAACGGAAGTAAGAAAGCTCTTTCTTTGTTGTTGTCATAATTTTCTTGGTTTAGGGTTGTACATTATTTAGAGTTGATGCCCATAGCAACATTGAACTTGTCTAACTTGCCAGCCAACTGTTCCATATCGTGTTCTATTTTCTTATTGGTAATGCGGGCATAAATTTGTGTAGTTTTAATGTTGGTATGTCCCAGCATCTTCGACACACTTTCCATAGGAACGCCCTTGCTGAGCGACATGGTCGCAAATGTATGGCGAGCCATGTGGAAAGTAAGATTTTTGACAATACCGCAAATATCAGCTATTTCTTTTAGATAAGCATTCATTTTTTGATTACTTAGTACAGGAAACAGTTTTCCTTCACGATAAGTATTATTGTTATATTTAGCTATAATCTGCTTTGGAATATCAAGAAGAAGAATATTAGATTCTACATTCGTCTTCTGTCTCTTCGTCATAATCCACTGTTTATCGTCCATACTAACTAAATGTTCTGGTGTGAGATTGGCAACATCTATGTATGATAGCCCTGTGAAACATGAGAAAATGAATATATCACGGACAAGAGATAAACGAGGTATCGTAAGTTTTTTATTCACAATTTTGAGAATTTCTTCATCAGTGAGAAATCCTCTGTCGACAAGCTCCAAGTGAAAATGGTAATTAGCAAACGGATCATGGTGCAGCACACCCAATTTCCGACCTAAAATGGTTATTGTCTTAAAAATCTTCATTGTCTTTGTTGCTGTGTTACGACATTGTCCGGCAACTGTTTGAAGATAAAGGTCAAAATCATAGATGACTGTATAATTTAATTCACACAACTTTATATCTGTCCGACCATATTTCTGCTTCAGAAACTCTGCAAAGTGACGCTTGCATAATTCATACTTTCGCAAAGTAGTAGCAGATACAGAAACTCCTACTTGCTTTCGGAAATCTTCATTATGCTTCTCGAAAAGAGCCATAAACGTATCTATGTCCCCTTTCTTTCCTAAAAACTCTTCTTTGATTCGTTCCAAACACAAATCATCTGAAAACTCCAAACGTCGGAAGATATTAAGCAACCCATTACTGATATTATCGAGTTGCAAATTCGTCCTCAGGACTTCAGTTGTTCGACCCTTGAGACGTTCTTTGTCAATATCCCAAAGAGACTTCAAAACAGAGATACCCGTTGATCCAATCGAGAGACGCTCATTATTGAGATAGATTCTCAACATCACAGGATTCTTCCCTTCTTTGTTCACATAATTACTTCTAAGATAGAATGTTGACTTAAAAATTGACTTCATAAATACTTGTTTTTAATTGTAGCCATAGTATGGATTTTGTGTAGCCAAAACTAAAAAGTTGTGTAGCCATTTGTATCCACAACCATGCTGCAAAGTTCAACATAATTTTCAAATGATGAGCAATTCTTACGTACTCTTGATGTACTCTGTAGCCACTCTTGGCTACAATTTTTGAAATTCAAGAATTTCTGTAGCTGAATTGTAGCCGTTGTGGAGTATTTTGGGATATTATTGTGTATCTACACATACTCCGAAAAGAGGAAGTGATACAAAACAAAAGTATCATAACTCCTTGAAGTTATGATACTTACGATTTTCTTTAGAAATCTCTGATGCTATTTTCAGAGTACTTAAAGCGGTGCGTACGAGACTCGAACTCGTGACCTCCTGCGTGACAGGCAGGCATTCTAACCAACTGAACTAACGCACCAAATGTGCTTTATCTAAATAATAGTTGCGGTGCGTACGAGACTCGAACTCGTGACCTCCTGCGTGACAGGCAGGCATTCTAACCAACTGAACTAACGCACCAAATCGCGGATGCTAACTACTATTTCTGTTTAGCGAATGCAAAGATACTAATTTAATTTGTTATAGCCAAAAAGAATAGTGGTTTTTTATAAAAAAAGTTGCATTAAATAAGCATCATTGTATTCATCTGTTTGAAAAAACCAGTCTTGTAGACAAGCAGTTTTCTGAAATCCAACAGATTCCAAACATTTTAACGACTTTTCGTTTTCTACATCTATATAAGCATAAATTTGGCGAAGATGAAAATATTTTTGTGAATGTTCAATTATTTTTAAAATTGCAGCGTGAGCATATCCCATTCCTCTATACTCGTTTAATAAAATTATTCCCAGTTCAGCTCGTTGATGTCGAGGGTCGAAATTCACTAAATCTAACAAGCCTATATTTGCTCTTCTATCATCGGTTTCAATAATTAATCTGACTTGACTATCCGCAAAAATATCGTTTTTGGAATTAGCAATATAGTCATGTAGTACATAACGACTATATGGAACGTTGGTCGTACTAACGCTCCATAAGCTTTCATCGTTTTCTATTTTATAAAGTAAATCTAAGTCTTCTGGCTCCATTGCACGAAGCCGTATTTTTTTTGTTTCTATCATCTCAAGACATCTTCTCCGGTTATGATGCAATCTGCTTGACAATTATATGTACCAATATGTATGTTTTCTTGTGGTCGAGATGCAAAAAATGAAAGAGCATCACCATACGTATACGCATCCATATCGTAAACTACATAATTTAAGATCTTTGATTCAATTAGTTCCAGCTTGTCGAGGTGTCCATTTGGCAATGTTTGTTTATTGCCAATAACATATTTTCCAACTACTCCCCTACTCTTTGCTATTTCCTCACAACGATCTATACTTTTTTTATTTCCAATAAAAATATAATTGGGTTCTACTGGATGTGCATGTGGAAGAAAACCTAAAAGTTTCTGAGATTTCCTATATAACATATTTAAAAGAGAAGTTGTTGCCTTTAAGCAAATAGCAGCCTTGATAGGTATGCTTAGTAAAATGCTCATTCCGCTATAATGTTTACGGAAGAAAATGAGCATCGCTGCATAAAAGACATGAACATATCGAAAACTTGAACGTTGTGTACTTTCACCTTTATAATGTAATATTGTAGAAGGTAAAAACCAATTTTCAAATCCTCCTTTCAATATTCTATAACTTAAATCAATGTCTTCTCCATACATAAAGAACTTCTCATCAAGTAGCCCCACCTTATCTAATACTGAACGACGCAATAAACAAAATGCTCCACTGATTACTTCTATTTTTCCTGGCTCATCCCAAGACAAATTACTCATGTAGTAGTGCCCGAACTTAGGATGTTCAGGGAAACGCTCACATAATCCTATCATTTTATAGAAAGATACCATTGGTGAGGGAAAACCTCTACGACTTTCTTTTGCACGTAAACCACTTGTGGTAAGCATTGTAACACCTAATCCGCCTGCATTTTTATTGGTGTCCATAAAGTTTAGGGCATCAACTATGGTATTTTCACTAATGAAAGTATCAGGATTCAGTAATAAAACGTACTCACTATTACTCTGCTTAATTGCGAGATTATTTGCTCTTGCAAATCCTAAATTGTGCAAAGAAGAAATACAGGTTACCCAAGGGAAACGTTGTTCTATATATTTTACAGAACCATCTTTAGAATGGTTATCTACAACAATTATTTCTGCATCAACACCTGTAATAGCTCGTTTTACACTTAACAGGCACTGTTCAAGATAATATTTTACGTTATAGTTTACAATTATGATACTTAATTTCATGGTATTAAATCATTATTTAGATCTGTTTTGTCTTGTTTAAAATTCCTTTCACTTTCACATCTTTCTTTTGTAGGATAGATAAAGAAAATGCTAATCATTAAAATTAACGCTAAATAAAAGAATCCAACCTCTTCTCCATAAATATAGTAGAAAAGAATATTCAGAATGATGGGAATACAAAGTAGACAAATTCGCACGCAAGCCCATATTTGAAATCCTTTATATGACTGTATGTTAGTAATACTTTTACAAACTCGTGGAATCTTAAATAAGTAAAGAGCAAGCGGAATTAAAAGCAATGTTATCGGCTGCATAATAAACTGCACAAAAGTCAGACTTTTTTTACCAGCCAAACAGCCTGGTAAAAAAATTGGCAATTCATATATAGCAACGATACAGATTAATATGAGTAAGAAAAGACCTAAAACTTTTAAAAGCAACTTTCGTGTTTGTTCCATAGTTTTATCTTTAACCTTCGATTATAGTTCTGTTTAATATACTTCGTCCCAATGTAACCTCATCAGTATATTCCAATTCATCACCAACCGATATGCCACGAGCAATCACTGTTAGCTTTATATCAAAGCCTTTAAGCTTACGTGATATATAAAAGTTTGTGGTATCACCTTCTATAGTACTTGCTAAAGCAAGAATAATTTCATTAACTGTGCCAGTTTTTACTCGTTCCACAAGCGAATCTATTTCTAAGTCGTTTGGTCCAATGCCATCTATTGGTGAAATTATTCCTCCTAACACATGGTATAAGCCATTATATTGTTGGGTATTTTCAATAGCAAGAACATCTTGTACGTTTTCAACAACACATAATATTGAAGTATCTCTATTTGGATTTACACAAATAGAGCATTTATCAGAGTCGGAAATATTGTGACAAATATTGCAGTATTTAATATCATGCCGCATTGTAGAAATTGCTTTAGTGAAGCTATCGACATCTTCTTTAGTTTCACGTAATAAATGTAAAGCATACCGGAGAGCAGTTTTTCTACCTACTCCCGGTAATTTAGAAAATTCTCCAACGGCCTTTTCGAGCAGTTGAGAAGGAAATTGCTGCATATCAAACTTGTCGTTTATACAGGCTTAATCGTCAAATAGATATATACCAAGACCAATCTTAAGACCTACAGTTGAATAACTCGTATCTTTGAACGAATGATCATAATAGAGTGCTGGTTCTATTGTTACAGAACGATTAATAAAGAAAGCATAACCAACTTCAGTACCGACTAAAAGATCATTATAACTACGATTGGCATGTAAGAACTTACATCCAACGCCTAAATATAAACCATTTTGAGAAATGTAGTAGCGTCCTCCAACACCTAACATAAAATGGTCTGCGACAGTTTCTGAACCATTATGTTCAGCACTTATAGTTGCCAACAGCATCGTATTGTCCCATGCTAAATAACCAAGCTTTGCTTCTAGTCCTATATTAAATTTATTGCGACTATTATAATGTAAATCTAATCCTGTTAGTGAAGCTCCTATGTAGCCTTTACCTTCTTGAAATTGTGCGTGAATTCCCAACGATAATGTTAAGCCTAATAAGAGGAGAGATAGTTTCTTCATCATAATTTTTATTGTTATAAATATAAAGTTTGTTTATTATTAAATTTCAATGACAAAGGTAGTAGAATTATTTGAATTACAAAAATTATTGCCTATCTTTGTGGTCAATTTAGAATTGGCTTCTCTCCTATTTGTCAAAAATATGCTTTAAAAAGTATGAATAAGAAGATAATTACACTGTTATTATTAAATTGGTTTTTTATTAACTGTTTTGCACAAACAAACGATATATTTATAAAATGGGATACAACTCCTTTTAAGAAGCGTGAGACTCGTGCTGTTTGGCTAACAACTTTTAGTAATCTTGATTGGCCCTCATCATTGGCAAACTCAGAAGAAGGCATCGAAAGACAAAAACAAGAACTTATTGATATCTTGGATAAGTATGTTGCAGCAAACATAAACACAGTATTATTGCAAGCACGTGTACGTGCTGCTACTATTTATCCGTCGAAGTTCGAGCCTTGGGATAAATGTTTAACAGGTAGAGAAAATGGAAATCCAAATTACGACCCTTTGGCATTTGCCGTTGAAGAATGTCATAAACGTGGGTTAGAAATCCATGCTTGGGTTGCTGCTATGCCTGTTGGTGCAGCAAAATCATTAGGATGTAGACTTATGAAGCAGAAAGGATTTAATATTAAAAGTTTCTCTTCTGGTTCTTATGTAAGTCCAGAAGACCAAAATATTGCTGGTTATTTAGGGGAAATTTGTGCAGAAATTACTCAAAATTATGATATAGATGGAATAAACTTAGACTATATAAGATATCCCGATGGATGGCCACATCCAACTTATAGAAATGGTGATACTCCTGAGGCGCGTCGAGAAAATATTACTAAAATTGTTAGAGAAATTAATCGAAGAGTAAAAGTACTAAAACCTTGGGTTAAAATATCATGTTCACCTATAGGCAAATACGATGACCTAAGCAGATATTCGTCTAAAAATTATAATGCTAAGAATCGTGTTTCACAGGATGCACAATTATGGGTAAAGACAAGAATAATGGATCAGCTCTATCCTATGCAATATTGGCGTGATGAAAATTATTATCCATTCTGTGCTGATTGGATGGAAAATTCAAATGGACACGATATTATTTCGGGGCTTGGAACTTACTTTCTTGATCCACGAGAAGGAAATATGACGCTTAAAGAACTTAGACAACAAATGTATGTTAGTAGATGGTTGGGAATGGGACATGCTCATTTCCGTTCTAAATTCCTATTAGATAACTTACAAGGTATTTATAATTTTGAGAAACGTTTTAATGCTATACCATCTATTCCGCCTGCTTTAACTTGGATGAATAGCAGAAAGCCTGAGGCCCCCAAGTTTTTTCAAGGTAATTCTGTTGTAGCATTGATAAGTGCACAAGGAGCAAAAACGATAAGTTGGAAAGGAACTTCACCTTATTATAATATATACATGAGTAATAGCTACCCCGTAGATATCAACGACCCGCGTAATCTTGTTATGGCAAGATTTCAAGGAACTTCATTTGTACACCAAGGAGCTAAACACCAGTATTATGCTATTACAGCAATGGATAGATTTGGAAATGAAAGTGTTGCATTACAAAGTGTACTTGATAAAGAAGGTTTTAAAAGTAGATTACTGATAAATGATGGTAAAAAAATTACCCTCCCAGCTAATATAAACGCAATGGATATAGACTATTTTTGTATTGAATCGTTGCAAGGCAATGTAATTATGAAAATATATTATGTTGCTTCTAATCGTAAAACCTTAAATATCTATAGTCTAAAAAATGGAACTTACAAGCTTTGCGCACATTCGGCAAAGCGCAAAATAAGTCATGAAATTGGCTATTTCTTTATAAAGCGATAGGTAAAAATAATTCAAGCACTTTCCTTCCAATAAAACAAAAATTTGTTATAACTTTTTGTTTATGGTGAAAGTGCTTGAATTATAAATTATTAATCCTTAATCTTCAATAGATTCAGAATTTTCTTCCACAGGAAAATCATTTATTGGAAGTGGGCGGTCTATTACTGCATTGTATGAGATAAGACTTACACTTCGTGATAATCCCAATGTTTGGAGCTTACTATGGATAATGTTTAAAAGATGATGATTGTTTTGAGCATAAAGCTTGATAAATAAATCATATTCGCCTGTTGTGAAATGACATTCCACAATTTCAGGGATTTTCTTCAAAGCTTCTACTACTTCATCAAATTTCTCAGGGTTCTTTAAATTCAATCCCATATACGCACAGGTTTCATAACCTATTTTTTCTGGGTCAATAATAAATTGTGAACCTTTGAGTATACCCAAGTTTGTCAGTTTTTGAATTCTTTGGTGAATTGCTGCACCACTTACCTTACACTCGCGTGCAACTTCCAAGAATGGAATACGCGCATCTTCAGCGATAAGGCGTAAAATCTTTTTGTCTAATTGATCTAAACTTCTATGTGCCATTTATCTTAAAAATTTGCCGCAAAGTTACAATAATCTTCTTAAATCACCAATTACTTTTTCATAACAAGTTATAATTCATAATTTTTTCTATCATAAAATAACACCTTTTAAATTTTAGATGTTAATAGTAAAATTTAAATGAATCCCTCTTATCCATAAGATAAGAAAGAAGCAATAATATTCATTATCTTTTTCTTAAATTTACTAGTTTTATAACTCGCTTTACATCAATATTTTACAAAAAATATTTTTTTCGATACAAAGAAGGGCTTTTAGAATTATAAAAGTGCCTATTTTGAAATGCAAAACAGACACTTTTAGAATCTCAAAATACAGTTATTGTTTTTTAACGAAATATTTTTGCAAAAATAATAGTATTTTTATGTCTTTGTCTTTATAAAGTATCTAAAAATTATCATTTCTAAGAAAAATAACATCTATATTAGCTTTTTTCGAGTTTTATCAAACACCATTTACCTTACTCTTGCTTCCAATAGTACGACATTTTCAACATGAGGTGTATGAGGAAACATATCAACAGGCTGAACTTCAACAACTCTATAGTCATTATCTAAAAGTGATAAATCGCGTGCCTGTGTTGCAGGATTGCAACTCACATAGACAATACGTTGGGGATGTGCACCTAAAATAACATTTATAACATCAGCGTGCATACCAGCGCGAGGAGGGTCAGTTATAATAACATCAGGTTTACCATGTATTTTTACAAAGTCTTCTGTCAGAATATCTTTCATATCGCCAGCATAAAATATAGTATTGACAATATTATTAATCTCTGAATTTATTTTGGCATCATCAATCGCTTCAGGCACATATTCTATACCAATTACCTTCTTTGCATTTTTGGCAACAAAGTTTGCTATTGTTCCAGTACCTGTATATAGGTCGTAAACTAATTCGTTCCCTGTGAGATTTGCAAAGTTTCGTGCTACACAATATAAGTGGTAAGCTTGGTCTGTGTTTGTTTGATAAAAACTCTTCGCTCCCACTTTAAAACGAAGGTCTTCCATTAGTTCGAAAATATGGTCGTTGCCTTTAAATACTATCAATTCTAAATCGTTGAATGTATCATTACCCTTTTGATTATCAACATATAATAACGAGGTTATTTCTTTAAATTCATCAGCTATAAATTGCATTAGGCCTATTGCAAGTTCTTCATCTCCAGGTTCATCGTAATGAAACTGGACCAATACTAACCATTCGCCAGTATTTGAGTTTCTCATCATAACATCACGTAACAAGCCACGTTGTTCTTTGATATCGAAGAAAGTAAGATTATGTGATAAAGCATAATTGAAAATGGCATTTCTCACCTTATTACAATAGTCGTCCATCAATACGCATTTTTCAATAGGGTAAATTTTATCGAATGCGCCAGTTATGTGGAAACCTATAGCCCCTTGAGCTAAACCTACATTTTGGGGTAATGCCTCTAATTCTTCTTTGGTATACCAACGCTTATTAGAGCAAGCAAATTCCAACTTATTACGATATTCTTCGGTTTTCTCAGAACCTAAAATAGGAGAAACTTTTGGTAAGTCAATCTTTCCTATTCGTGTAAGTTGGTCAATTACTTGCTGTTGTTTGGCAGCTAATTGTTCATTATAAGGTAGATTCTGCCACTTACAACCTCCGCAGATACCGAAATGTTTGCATTTAGGATCAATACGAATTGGACTTGGTGCTATCACATTTACTACTGTAGCTTCACAATAGCTATGACGCTTCTTAAGAACTTGTAAATCTACAATATCTCCTGGTACTACAAAAGGAACGAAAACAACCATGTCATTTACGTGTGCTACACATTTCCCTTCCGCTGCAACAGCTTCTATTTTAACCTTTTCTAATATAGGTAATGGTTTTCTTTTTCTGCTCATTTTCTTTTATTTGCAGCAAAGTTAGTTATTTTTTTTATTTTGAACTGCACCTTGATTTAAAAGTAGTACAAATTCGATGTAAGAAAGTTGAGTAAAAATTTCGGAAATAAATATTTAAGATGACATTTTAATTGTTATCTGCTTATGTTTAACTAAAATACAAAATGAATTTCTAATAATTCAACAAGTAAATAATATCTCTCAATCTAAATAATAATTACGAATAGATAAATTTATAATTACAAAATTGAAATTTATAATTACGTTTTTAAATTTTATAATTATAAATTTAAGTGCTACCTCTATAAATCAATAAGACTAGAAAATATATTAAGAATACTGAATATATAATATAAAATGTAATTTGGTAAAAGTAACAAAAGTAGCTGCTCATAAATAAAAATTTATTGTATGATTATGCTTTTAGATGGCTTTTTGTCAAAAAAGTTAAGAATTGTTTTTAATTCCTATAAAATATCAGTACCTTTGCCACATAAAACTTTAATCTTAAAATAATAACAGGGATTTATGAAAAAGTTATTTATGTTGGCAGGTTTGGCATTGGCACTTTCTAATGCATCTGCACAGACGGCAAAATGGATTAATAATGTGAAGCTATCTGGTTATGGCATTGCACAATATCAATTTGTTAGCCAAGATAACGCAAAATCAAATTCGTTCAACTTACGTTTAGGTCGTGTTTCTCTTGATGGACGTATTTTTGACGATTGGGCTTGGAAAGCACAAATCCAGTTCAATGGAAACACATCTACTTTAGGTTCATCACCACGTGTTGTTGATTTGTTCACAGAATGGCAAAAGTACACCTTCTTCCGTGTGAAGATTGGTCAGTTCAAAAACCCATTTACATTTGAAAATCCAATACATCCAATTACACAAGGGTTTATGGGATATTCACAAGTAGTAAGTAAATTTGCAGGATTTGCAGATAGAGCTGGTACGCATAGTTCAAATGGTCGTGATATTGGTATACAATTTCAAGGTGATTTCTTAAAGAATGCTGCAGGTAGAGAATTGCTTCATTATCAAGTTGGTGTTTTTAATGGACAAGGCATTAATGTAAAAGATGTTGACGAACAGAAGAACATCATTGGTGGTATATGGGTAATGCCAGTAGCAGGTATGCGTATTGGTTGTTTTGGTTGGACAGGCTCATATGCTCGTAAAGGAACATGGACCGATGCAGCTGGTATAACACAAACTGGTGTTCGCAAGTTACAGCAACGTCGTTATGCAATCTCTGCAGAATACATTGTGAATGATTGGACCTTCCGATCAGAATATGCACACAGCACAGGTGATGCATTTGCAAAAACATTTATAAATACAAATGATGCAGCATCAAAAGATTGCAGTCTTAGTAGCAATGGTGATAAAGCACAAGGTATTTACGCTGCCATTATAGCACCTGTTATAAAGAAAAAACTATATGCTAAAGCACGCTACGATATGTATCAGCCTTCAAAAGGAACTGAAAAACAACGTACCTTGTATGAAGTAGGTTTGAATTATGAATTTAATAAAAATGTACTACTTACGAGTGAATATGCTTATGTTCATGATCGCAGTTTAGCTAAACCAAACTATTCATTAGTAGACTTACAATTAAGTTTCAAATTTTAAATAAAATAATATAATACATGGAGGAGACATTGTGTTAAATGTTTCCTTCATGTAATCATATTTTCTGCAAAAATTAATGGGAAAAAGACAAGTGGATAACAAAAGTAAACATCGATACGATCAGTATACAGGATTTAATCAACAAAGATATTCTTCATCTCTTCGTAAAAGAAAACTAATATCGCGAATTATTTTATTTTTTGTATGCGCAATAGCTTTAGTTATTACGCTATTTGTATTTTTAATGTATGCAAAAATAATTTAGTTTATATATCATCATTTATTTCTAATGTATGGTATAAACCATTAAATGTAATTTGCATAACCTTGTTTTGTATCTGCATTTCATTGTATAGGGACAAAGCAACATGCCCCATAGTACGGCGAAAATTTACTTCTACAAGTGGATGAATATAATAATGTTGAGAAGTTGAATGTTCAAAAGAACATCTACTTCCAACTATCATCATATCAATTCCTAACGGACCTTTATATTTGTCCTTAATATTTTGATTTAATAGATACATTAGACATCCTTTAATTGTATCTAATAACTCACTTTCTATATACTGTCCTAATAGGTTGCGCTTCTTCTCTTCGCTATCAATTAAACTTCCTGTATAAGCACCATGCAAAGAGGAGAAAATTGAAAGACCGCAATAGTTCACTTTATTGTCTTCTAAATAAAATTCCATCGCAAAGTCTTGCACTTTATTATAATATGGCTCTAAGATAATACCATTTTGGTAAGCAATAATATTTTTTGCCCAATTTAAATGAACAGTAGATATTTCTTTATCGGTAAATCGTAGCCCTCTCCCACTACCACTCCACGGAGCTTTTATCACAGCATTTCCTAAACTTTTACTTTTTATGTACAAATCTGCAAGATTATCAATATAGTAAGATTCGCCAATAACAGACTTTGCTGATAAAAAGGACTTCAGAATAGAAAGTAAATGAACCGCAGTTTTTCTATTACTCAGGTTACATATCCTTGCTAAGTAATCATCTGTAGGAAGAATCTTTTGAGATACTCCAAGTCGTTTTAATTGTTCTTTTATTGTACAATCCCACCCCCATGGTATAACAGTTTCTATTTTCTCTGTTATGGTTGATAAAGTAGCTACATCAACAAAAACTATTTCTTTTTTTTTAAATTTAAGCTTATTGATGGCATCTATTGCCTTTTTTTTATTATTTACCAAAATAGCATCGCCTTGTTTTGCCCATATATATGGTAAGAAAGCCAAGTCGTTACGTATTCTTAATGCAGCACGTGAAGGGGTGTAATTAGAACTATTATGTGCTAATGACATATCGTGCTCAGGGTTGAAAATATGGAGTATCATTCTGTATTCTATCAATATAACATGGCTATTGTATGGCTGGCATGTGCAAAGAAAATCTGCCTTTAACTTAATGAGCACAACCTATTCTTATGCAAAGATACAACAAAGATATAAGAAGACAAAATATAAATAATAGTAAAAATATCGTTTTTGCAATCTATAGTTTGCAAATTTAAGAAATAATTAGTAACTTTGCACGTGAGAAATGTCATTGGTTGCATGTTTCTAAAAGTATATTTTGCCATCGACATTTTCTTAGTATGAAATAATTTAGCAAATTAAGATGGACGCATTTTTCCGTACTCACGCTTACTTAGTAGAGCATAATCATGCACCAGTACGCCGTATGCTTATGGACGAAGTTAATTGGGATGACCGACTAATAGGCATTAAGGGAACGCGAGGGGTAGGAAAAACAACTTTTCTTCTTCAATATGCGAAAGAAAATTTTGGTGCGAATGACCGTCAATGCCTTTATATAAATATGAATAACTTCTATTTCCAGGAAAGAGGAATTGCAGATTTTGCTGGAGATTTTTATAAAGGTGGTGGAAAGGTTTTACTCATAGACCAAGTTTTTAAGCAGCCTAATTGGAGTTGCGATTTGAGAAAGTGCCATGATAACTATCCTGAATTAAAGATTGTTTTTACAGGGTCAAGCGTTATGCGTCTCAAAGAAGAAAATCCTGAACTAAACGGTATTGTTAAAAGTTATAATTTAAGAGGATTTTCGTTTAGAGAGTTCCTAAATTATATGACAGGGCATAATTTCCCGACTTATACTCTTGATGAGATTATTAGAAACCACGAACAAATTGCAATGCAAATTCTACCAAAGGTTAGTCCGCTAAAATACTTTCAAGATTATATTCATCATGGTTATTATCCTTTCTTTTTAGAAAACAGAAATTATTCTGAAAACTTACTAAAAACAATGAACATGATGACTGAAGTTGATATATTGTTGATTAAACAAATAGAACTGAAGTATCTCACGAAAATTAAAACACTTTTCTATTTACTTGCACTAGAAGGTCCAAAGTCCCCTAATATAAGTAATTTGGCAAAAGAAATTAACACAAGCCGTGCAACTGTTATGAACTATATTAAGTATTTATCAGATTCACGGTTGATAAATATTATCTATCCTGTTGGACAAGAATTTCCTAAAAAGCCAGCAAAGGTAATAATGAACAATTCTAATCTCATTTACGCAATTTACCCAATACACGTAGAACAACAAAATGTAATGGAAACTTTCTTTGTTAATACGCTATTGTCAGGACATTTGGTAAATGAAGGAAATAAACAAGGAAATTACATAATAGACGAAAATAAGAAATTCAAGATTTGTGATGCGGAGAATACAAAGTTACGTTTAAATAACGAAACTATCTACGTTCGCTATAATACAGAAGTTGGGAAAGATAATAAAATACCACTCTGGATGTTTGGATTTCTTTATTAAGACAGATGTTAAAAATAAAAATACGAGACTCCAAAAAAAATATAATATAAATATATTGATCAAAAACAGGCCTATACAAAACAGCCCAAAAACATTATAGAATCATTTAATAAATAAAGAAAATGGCGAAAGAAAAAAAGTATATTACCTGTGATGGTAATGAAGCCGCAGCTCATGTGAGCTACATGTTTTCAGAGGTAGCAGCTATCTATCCGATTACTCCGTCATCTCCAATGGCAGAGCATGTGGATACATGGTCAGCAAAGGGACGTAAGAATCTCTTCGGTCAGACAGTAACAGTTCAGGAAATGCAATCAGAAGGTGGTGCAGCTGGTGCTATGCACGGTTCACTCCAAGCTGGTGCACTTACAACAACATTCACAGCTTCACAAGGTTTGTTGTTGATGATTCCTAATATGTATAAGATTGCAGGTGAAATGCTTCCTTGTGTGTTCGACGTTTCAGCTCGTACAATCGCTACACACTCATTGTGTATCTTTGGTGACCACTCAGACGTTATGGCTTGTCGTCAGACAGGTTTTGCAATGTTCTGCTCTGGATCAGTGCAAGAAGTAATGGACCTTACAGCAGTTCCACATCTTGCTTCATTGAAGACAAGTATTCCATTTGTTAACTTCTTTGATGGATTCCGTACATCTCACGAATATCAGAAGATAGAGATGATCGACCAAGACGAAGTTGCAAAATTACTTGATCTAGAAGATGTTAAACGTTTCCGTGATCGTGCACTTTCTCCTGAGCGTCCTGTTACTCGTGGTACTGCTGAGAATCCAGAAACATTCTTCACACATCGTGAAGCTTGTAACCAGTATTACGAAAATATTCCAGAAATAGTTGAAGATTACTTGGTTAAGATAAAGAATATTACTGGTCGTGAATACCATCTATTCTCTTACTATGGTGCTGAAGATGCAGAAAACATCATTATCCTTATGGGTTCTGCTACCGAAGCAGCTCGCGAAGCTATCGACTATCAAATGAAGCAAGGCAACAAGATTGGTATGATTTCAGTTCACCTTTATCGTCCATTCTCTGTTAAGCATTTGCTCGCAGCAGTTCCAAAGACTGTAAAACGTATTGCTGTACTTGACAGAACGAAAGAACCAGGTGCAGAAGGCGAACCATTATACCTTGATGTTAAGAGCGCTTTCTACGATGTTGAAAATAAACCTCTGATAGTTGGTGGCCGTTATGGTCTTGGTTCATCTGATACCACACCAGCTCATATCATTTCTGTTTTCAACAACCTTGAACTCGCTGAACCTAAGAATCACTTTACAGTGGGTATTGTAGATGATGTTACATTTACTTCTCTTCCCTTGATTGACGAAATTCCAATGGGTGGCGAAGGTATATTCGAAGCTAAGTTCTATGGTTTGGGAGCTGATGGTACTGTCGGTGCAAATAAGAACTCTGTTAAGATTATAGGTGACAACACAAATAAACACTGCCAAGCATATTTCTCTTATGACTCTAAGAAGTCTGGTGGTTTTACATGCTCTCACCTTCGTTTCGGAGACAGCGAAATTCGTTCTACTTATCAGGTAAATACACCTAACTTCGTAGCATGCCATGTTCAGGCATATTTACGTATGTATGACGTAATTCGTGGTTTACAGAAGAATGGTACTTTTCTTTTGAATACCATTTTCGAAAGAGAAGAACTTGCAAACTTCATTCCTAACAAGATTAAGCGTTACTTCGCTCAAAACAATATTACCGTTTACTACATCAACGCAACAAAGATTGCACAGGAAATTGGTCTTGGCAACCGTACCAATACTATTCTTCAGAGTGCATTCTTCCGTATTACAGAAGTAATCCCTGTTGATTTGGCGGTTGAGCAGATGAAGGAATTCATTGTTAAGTCTTACGGCAATAAGGGACAAGACGTGGTTGATAAGAACTATGCAGCTGTAGACCGCGGTGGCGAATACAAGTCATTGTATGTAGATCCTGATTGGGCTAACCTTGCAGACGATGAGGATGATGCAAATGACGATGCTCCTGCATATATAAAGGAAATTGTTCGTCCTATCAATGGTCAGGTTGGTGACTTACTTAAGGTTTCTGACTTCATCAAGTACGATATGGTAGACGGAACTATGAAGAATGGATCTTCTGCATTTGAGAAACGTGGAGTTGAAGCTTTCCATCCTGAATGGACTTCTGAGAACTGTATTCAGTGTAACAAGTGTGCTTATGTTTGTCCTCACGCTTGTATCCGTCCATTTGTTCTCGATGAAGAAGAAGTAAAGGGCTTTGAAGATAAGACATTAGAGATGAAAGTTCCAAAGCCTATGGCCGGTATGAACTTCCGTATTCAGGTTAGCATACTCGATTGTGTAGGTTGTGGAAACTGTGTTGATGTTTGTCCAGGAAACAAGCAGGGTAAGGCACTTGCAATGATTCCTTTTGAGCGCGATCAAAAACAAATTGATAATTGGAACTACCTCATAAAGAACGTCAAGACTAAACAACATTTGGTAGATATCAAAAGCAACGTAAAGAATTCACAGTTTGCTCAACCATTGTTTGAGTTCTCTGGAGCTTGTGCAGGTTGTGGTGAAACACCTTACGTTAAGTTGATTTCTCAGTTGTTCGGTGACCGTGAAATGATATCTAATGCTACAGGTTGTTCTTCTATTTATTCTGCGTCTATCCCTTCAACTCCTTATACAACCAACGAGTATGGTCAAGGTCCTGCTTTCGATAACTCATTGTTTGAGGACTTCTGCGAATTTGGTTTGGGTATGGCACTTGGTAACAAGAAAATGCGTGAGCGCATTACCAAGCTTTTGAGCGATGCATTAGCAGAACAACATGTATCTGAAGATTTTAAGATTGCTGCTCAAACTTGGATTGATGCTAAGGATGATGCCGATGCTTCTAAGGAAGCGAGTGCCGCGTTAAAGCCGATGATTGCTGCTTGTGCTGAAGCAGGTTGCCCAATTTGCAAAGAATTAAAGACTTTAGATCACTACTTAGTAAAGCGTTCACAATGGATTATTGGTGGTGATGGTGCTTCTTACGACATCGGTTATGGTGGTCTCGATCATGTAATCGCTTCTGGCGAAGATGTTAATATTCTCGTACTTGATACAGAGGTTTATTCTAATACAGGTGGTCAAAGTTCTAAGTCTACCCCACTTGGTGCTATTGCACAATTTGCTGCACAAGGCAAGCGTATCCGCAAAAAAGACCTTGGCTTGATGGCAACCACCTATGGTTATGTTTATGTTGCACAAATAGCTATGGGTGCTGATCAGGCACAGACTCTTAAGGCTATTCGTGAGGCTGAAGCATATCCTGGTCCATCGCTCATCATTGCTTATTCTCCATGTATCAACCACGGTTTGAAGGCTAAGGGAGGTATGGGTAAGAGTCAGGCTGAAGAAGGTCGTGCAGTAGAAAGCGGCTACTGGCACTTATGGCGTTACAACCCAGTATTGGCAGAAGAAGGAAAGAATCCATTCTCTCTCGACTCTAAAGAGCCAGATTGGAATAAGTTTCAAGACTTCTTGATGGGCGAAGTACGCTATCTCTCAGTTAAAAAGGCTTATCCTAATGAAGCTCAAGAACTTTTCGATGCTGCTGAACAAATGGCGAAACTCCGTTACCAAAGCTATATTCGCAAGAGTAAAGAAGACTGGAGCGAAAATATTTAGTCGTTCCTTAAAAACTATATTTCAGCATAAAGCTTGTATTGACAAGCTTTATGCTGATTCTTTATATAAGGTATAAAAGAACTCTCATAGCTCTTTTGAAGTTTTATGCTGCTGCAGCTAATAATACATTGGTAGCATCTCCTTTGTCACCTTTATAAAAGTTGCGAGATAATCGGTGGTCTTCTTTAATATTTCCTATCGTTGGCTCTATACCAGCTCGTTTACAAGCCTGGCTTATATGACAAAAGTGTGCTTATTTTAGAGTCGTTCTCTTTTATGTGACAAAAATGTGCTTAAAAAGTTCCATTCCCCTTTTATTTCTTAGGGGAATGGGACTTTATAAAGTCTTGAATGAATATCTTTCTTCTGGTTCATCGGGGATTTGGAGTGATAAAACAGATAAAATAAAAAAGAAACCGCTGTAAATATTGTATATTTGAATAAACACAACCAAATGTACAAAGATGAACAGCAGTTTCCTATATCATGCTTGGGGTCTTTACACCCACGAATGCACTTGTGAAGAATACAAAGGTAATAGAATTATTTTGTATGTACAAACAAAAGAGCGAATAAGCTGTTGCCTTTGTTGTGGGGCTCGCTCTGTTGTGAAGAACAGGTATCGCCTGCGGGACTTTGTTAGACTTCCCATAGGTGGCAAACGAGTAACTATCCGCATGAAGGTGCAACGCTATAAATGTAAGGAATGTGATTTCGATCAGCAGGAGAATATTCCCTTTGCTACTGGCAGTCGCAGCTATACTCATCGCTTTGCCAAGTATGTAGTAGATTTACTTCGTGTTATGACGCTTCAGGATGTATCGCATCATCTGGGTGTGTTATGGGATATGGTAAAGGAAATACACTCCTCTTACCTTGAGCGTCATTATAGCCTTCCATCTCTGGATAAGGTGGAGAATATAGGTATAGATGAGTTTGCAGTTAAAAAAGGACATGTTTATAAGACCATCGTCGTGGATTTGAACAGTGGCAAGATAATCTATGTTGGCCATGGAAAGGGTACGAAAGCTCTGAAAAAATTCTGGCAGAAAGTCAAACGTAAGAATATAAAGATAAAACATATGGCAACAGACCTGTCTGCGGCTTTCATAGCCTCTGTCATGGAGAATTGTCCCGATGCAGTACATGTGTTTGATCATTTCCATGTAGTGAAGT
>NZ_JABZSJ010000050.1:0-20261 GCF_015262605.1 Prevotella aurantiaca
ATAATGATTATTAGGTAGTTACAAGGATTTTAAGCACATTTTTGTCATATAGCCCGTTTTTTCCAATCCTTCCTTTCCATTCCCAGCATAGGAAATAGCATAGCTTTGGGAAAAGAGTGAACCAATGTAAGTCGCTATATCGTAATTATCTTCAACGATAAGTAAACGACATGTATTGTCATTTTCAGTACTATCAGTAGGAGTTTCTGCGGTTTTAGGAAGAAGCGGCTCATTAGTAATTGCCTTGAGTGACATTTGTTGTTGACAACTTACAGGAACAAAAGAGGGTTCTATCCTATACTACGATGATTTTTCTCTCATAGGTTCTATATAAAGGAACCTGAAGAATGAAGATTCGACCGTTCAAGTGGTGGTCTAGTTGTCAATAGGAAAGTTGTAAAGACCAAAATTCTCATCGTGAGAGACCCAACAGGTATCAATACTACAACCAGCAACTCTGTAGCTCCACAAGAAATCTATACTCTTAGTGGTGTGAAACTCAATGGGAACGAAAAAGACTTGTCAAAGGGTATCTACATCATTAACGGCAAAAAACCGTAAAGAAGTAGTCAAAAGAATTATCATCCATGGTATTAAATTTATATACCATGGGTGATTATACATAAATAGTTTATACCAGAAGATTCCATATAACAAATAAAGCCAATTGAAAAACATTTTGTACTTTTGCATTCTCTAGTTGAACACCCCTAAATATCATAAATAGCAATTATGCTGATAATTCAATTCTGTAAAAGGTCTTGAGGAGAATGCTATAAAATACTAATTATTTAGATACCATCAAATATTCAAAAGTTAACCTAAACGCCCAAACCTTCGACACGGCGTTACTCTATCAAGAGTTTCAATAGGGAGGTATAAATTTAAATGTATAAAACATTACTTAAAGACAAATGTGCAATAGTTATTGTATTATTTATCGCAATGTTGACACTAACATCACCAGTTCAGGCGCAAACCATGTACGATCTCTGGATTTCTAACTCACAAGTAAGCTCAAACAATTGTAATGATCTCTCGATGATAGCTGGAGTTAGCGGAAAAGTAAGTTATGACCCAGAAACCAAGACCTTAACACTGGAAAATGCAACTATCAATTCTGGAGAAAATGATGCAATTTCTTCAAAAATTGATGGACTAACAGTAAAAGTCATCGGCACTAATAATCTAACCTCAATACGTACAGCTGTTGGATTTAGAGCTCCAATGTTTATCACTGGTGGTGGAACCCTCAATGTAGAAGGTGGAGATAATTGTGCTTTCTTTGCAATGGGAACTGATTTGACCATTGACAATTGTATCGTAAATGCAAAAAGTGGTAAATATGGTATCACCGGAAATGACGGCATGATAGAGCATGTAACTATCCAAAATGCTACGGTAACAGTAGAAGGTAAAGAAACCGGTTCGATACTTGATATAGCATCGCTTACATTAAATGGCTGCAGTATTACTCAACCAGCTGGAGCTGTCTATAACCCATCTATGCGTTGTGTAACAGTTGGTAACAATGTGGTAAAAAGTAAGATTGTTATAACGAAAGATCCTACTGCAATCACTACACCAGTTGTGAATGCAGTAGCTCCAAAAGGTATTTACTCTATGAGTGGAATGAGATTGGATAAAGATTTGAAAGACCTTCCAAAGGGAATCTATATTGTGAATGGTACGAAAGTTGTAAAAAAGTAGCCAGAAACAGTTTACAAGTAATACGTAATTATGTATTACGATAGAATTATAAGAAATTAGAAAGATAGATAGGATATAACAATCTACAAATTTCTATGCGAACATAAATTCGAAATAAATAAGTCGTGTAAAAAATTATAATTACAAAATCAGAAAATATAATTATAAAATAAAAAAATGTAATTACGTTTTTTCTAAATGGTCTTATTAATTTTTAAATATGTTGAGAGTGTTTTCTAACATTAACAAAGAGAGATAAGTTCAATATAATTAATTTTTCATTTTCGATATTCAATTCCACAATTCTTCACACGACTTTCTTTTGTCTCGAACTCACACTAATCTAAGCAAGAAAGCCTTAAACGTAAAGTCGCCACAGTATTTCTTACTGTGGCGACTTTATATATACTGCAGTTAGAGAGAAAAGTAATGTTAGATTATACTTCGAACACCATACCTTCGTTGGTAAGGAAACTATTAGGAAAAATAGCCTTTGCCTCGCTTAAAAGTACATCTTCGTTTATATAACGTGCGGAATAATGGCCCAAAAGTAATTTTCCGACACAAGCTTCATGAGCTACTGTTGCAGCTTCTTGCGATGTGCTGTGATAATATGTTTTTGCACGATCCTTATGTTCGCTCGCATAAGTACTTTCATGGTAGAGCACATTTACACCAATCACCTTTTTATATAGCTGCTTCATATATCTTGTATCAGAACAATAGGCATAGCTACGTGGATTGTCGGCTGGGGTTGTAAGACGACTATTAGGAATAATGTCTCCATCAATAGTAGTCCAATCTGATCCGGCCTTTACGTTATTGATTTGACTGATAGGAATATTGTAGTAATCTATCATATCACGGCGAATATGCGGTGCTGTAGGCTTTTCGCGAAACAGAAATCCGCAACAAGGTACTCGATGTTCTAATGGAATAGTTTCTACCGTAAGACTTTTGTCTTCATAGATAACATTTGTTTCTGTTGTATCTACAGGGTGGAAAATAACTTTATATTCAAGACCTTTACAGAATAGTTCCATTGAGAGCTTAAAATAGTCTTCAAACTCTTTCGGTGCATATATCTGAAGAGGCGCGGTGCGCCCTGTCATACCAAAAGTAGAAATCATGCCGAATAGTCCAAAACAATGGTCGCCATGAAGATGCGAAATAAATACTGCTTGTACTTTCGAGAAATGCACCTTTGATCGACGCACTTGAATTTGCGTACCCTCTCCGCAATCTATCATAAAGAACTTACCACGTATTTCTACTATTTGACTAGTTGCATTATGATGGAGCGTGGGTAAAGCGCTTCCACAACCTAATATATGTATTTTAAAAGGAGTCACGACTATTTCTTACGCCCGAATACAAATATCCCAGCTTTATTTTCAAGTGCCATTGAGTCTGCGCCAAGTTCTATCACGTCGAAAGTATCTCTTGACAGCAAAAGTTTGCCATTAAATATCTTCCATGATGTCCATACATTCTTCTCTGACTGAAGCATAGATGTTACTTCCCCACCCTCTTTTATTTCAAAGTTTTTATCAAGACTTGTCCAACTCCCAAGTAACGATGTTATGTTAATTGCATTACGTAAAATCATATCACCATACTCTTTATAAGCGATTACAGCAAAACGATCACCACTGAGTTTGCCACCTTTTACAACTTCAGTAGTATCGTTAGGATTTTGAATAATCTCTAATGTATCACCCGCATCGGTCAATAACAATATAGAGTTCATACCACCATCAAGCATTGTACCATAGATGGTTGTATCGCCCGCATTAAGCGAATCAGTCTTATTAGCAGTTGGACTTATTACTTTGTTTGCTTTATCGTTCTTACAACCAGTAAAAATTGTTGCTATCAGTGCAAAAACAATTATTATTTGCAATCTTTTCATATTATTAATATTAAGTAATGTTACTTGTTTTTTCTATGTTTTTTGCTTCATCCCATAGTTTATCCATTTCTTCCAAAGTCATATCTTTCAATTCTTTACCAAGTTCCTTTGCCTGTTTCTCAACATATGTAAAGCGTGATATAAACTTTTGATTAGTATGTTCGAGAGCATTGTCAGGATTGAGTTTATATAATCGAGCAGCATTGATAACTGAAAATAGGAAATCTCCCAACTCTTTTGTTGAGTTCTCCTTATCTTCTCGTGCCAATTCTACTTTCAGTTCTTTAAGTTCTTCGCTTACTTTTTCCCAGACATCTTCTTTCTTTTCCCAATCAAAACCAACATTTCGGGCTTTATCTTGTATTCTATATGCCTTTATAAGACTGGGCAGTGAGTCAGGAACTCCAGACAAAACCATCTTATTACCTTCTCTTTCTTTTTGTTTTCGCTGTTCCCATGTAGATTCAACTTGTGTCGCAGTAGACGGTACATTACCATTTGAAGAGGTTGCTGCTTGACTATCTGTATTTAATTCGTCCTTATAAACAACCTGACCTTGTTTGTTAATTGCCATTTTATCATCATCAACTATCCATCCGGTCCAATCTATAAAATCATGACGGAACATCAGTTTATCCGATTGAGCATTACAAACGTCAGCAATATCGAAATCGTTTGTTTCGCTACCAAGCAACGCATAAAATACAACGTGCTCCATAACATCACCGAGTTCTTTACAGATATTCTTCTTGTCGTGCTTCATCAAAGCATCAGCAAGTTCAAACGTTTCTTCTATTGTATTGGGACGCAAACTTTCAAAGGTTTGTTTCCTATCCCATGGACATTCCTTTCTCAATCGTTCTTGTATATCAAGCAAACGTTCAAATGCCGCAATTTTTTCTTCTTTTGTATGCAATCTTATCAAATTTAAAGTTAAAAGAAGTACAGTGTACTGCTAATTGTTATGCAAAGATACAGATTTCAACTGATTTTTTCGTAAATTTGCATCGTTTTTAAAGATAATAAAGAAATAATAATATACAACTTATGGAATTAGCAAGTAAGTACGACCCACAAAACGTGGAAGCGAGGTGGTATGAGTATTGGCTCAACAATAAACTTTTCAGCTCTAAGCCAGATGGACGTGAGCCTTATACTGTGGTTATACCACCGCCCAACGTAACGGGAGTATTGCATATGGGACATATGCTCAATAACACCATTCAAGATATTCTTGTACGTCATGCACGTATGGAAGGAAAGAATGCTTGCTGGGTTCCTGGTACTGACCACGCTAGCATTGCTACCGAAGCGAAAGTTGTAAACAAACTCGCACAAGAAGGAATAAATAAAGCCGACCTTACAAGAGAAGAATTTTTAAAGCACGCATGGGCATGGACTGACGAACATGGAGGTATTATTTTAAAGCAGTTACGTAAACTTGGTTGTTCATGTGATTGGGAACGTACTGCCTTTACAATGGACGAGAAGCGTAGCGAAGGTGTTATTAAGGTATTCTGCGATTTATATAAGAAGGGCTTAATCTATCGTGGTGTACGTATGGTGAATTGGGACCCTAGTGCAGAAACTGCTCTTTCTGACGAGGAAGTTATTTACAAAGACGAACATTCAAAGCTTTACAATCTTAAATATTACATTGCGCCAGAAGACCAATCTAAGGTTGAACGCAAACATGACGACAATGTGATGCATAAAGATGAAAAGGGTTATTACGCAGTAGTAGCTACCACACGTCCAGAAACTATTATGGGCGACACAGCTATGTGTATCAATCCAGACGATATAAAGAATACTTGGCTGAAAGGATTGCGTGTTATTGTACCATTGGTAGGTCGTTGTATTCCTATCATAGAGGACTCGTATGTAGATATTCAGTTTGGTACGGGTTGTTTAAAGGTTACTCCTGCCCACGATATCAACGACCACACACTCGGTTTGAAGCACGGCTTAGAAACCATTGATATATTTAATGATAATGGAACATTATCCGAAGCTGCTGGCTTATATATTGGTAAGGATCGTATGGAGGTACGCAAGCAAATTGCCATTGACCTTAAAACTGCTGATTTAATGGAGAAAGTGGAAGATTACGATAATAAGGTGGGCTACTCTGAACGTACTAACGTGCCTATCGAACCGAAGCTTTCAACGCAATGGTTCTTGAAAATGCAACATTTTGCAGACATCGCACTCGATCCTGTAATGAATGATGAGATTGAGTTCTATCCAAAGAAGTACAAGAACACCTATCGTCATTGGCTGGAGAATATAAAGGATTGGTGTATCAGCCGCCAACTTTGGTGGGGACATCGAATCCCTGCTTATTACTTTAAAGACGAAAGTGGCAAACCTACAACTGTGGTAGCAGAAACCGACGAAAAAGCACTTGAACAAGCAAAGGTTTTAAATCCTCATATAACAATGGCTGACTTGGAACAAGAAAGCGATTGTCTAGATACGTGGTTCTCTAGTTGGTTATGGCCAATCTCAGTATTTGATGGAATTAACAACCCCGACAATGAAGAAATAAAGTATTATTATCCAACGAGTGACTTAGTTACAGGTCCAGATATAATTTTCTTCTGGGTTGCTCGTATGATTATGGCTGGCTATGAATACCGCCAGACTTTCCCATTCAAGCACGTTTATTTCACAGGCATCGTGCGCGACAATATCGGACGAAAGATGAGTAAGAGCCTTGGCAATTCTCCCGACCCATTAGAGTTAATAGATAAATATGGAGCTGATGGTGTACGTATGGGAATGATGCTTTCTGCACCAGCAGGTAACGATATATTATTTGATGAAAGTCTTTGCGAGCAAGGACGTAACTTCAACAACAAGATATGGAATGCCTTCCGCCTTGTTCAAGGTTGGGAAACAGCAGATATAGAACAGCCCGAAGCTAATAAAATAGCTATAAAATGGTTCGATTCAAAGCTAAAAGAAGTGAATTCTGAAATGGAAGAACAATTCAAGAGCTATCGCATATCAGAAGCTTTGATGACAGTTTACAAGCTTTTCTGGGACGAGTTCTCAAGTTGGTACTTAGAAATGATTAAACCTGAATATGGCAAACCCATTGACAAGCAGACCTACGACGCAACGCTCCGTTTCTTTAATACCCTCTTGAAGATGCTACACCCATTCATGCCATTCATTACAGAGGAACTTTGGCAACACATCTACAATCGTAACGAAGGCGAAAGCATTATGTTGGAGAAACTCGAATTGGCACTTCCTACCAACGAAGAAAAGACTTTGATTGCCGAAATAGAGAATATGAAGCAAATAGTTGGCGGCATTCGCACCGTTCGCAACCAAAAGAACATTGCTCCAAAAGTATTGCTTTCTTTAGAGGTTGTGGGTAAAAACAACTATGAGGCATACAACTGCGTGATTGCGAAAATGGGCAATCTCGAAAGCATTAATGTAGTAAACGAAAAGAGTTCTGACGCTTCTGGCTTTATGGTAGGCACTGACGGTTTTGCAGTTCCGCTTGGAAACCTGATTGATGTAAAGGCTGAAATCGAGAAATTAGAAAAGGAACTTGCGCACTTGGAAGGTTTCCTGAAAGGTGTAAAAGCAAAACTCTCTAACGAAAACTTTGTGGCGCACGCTCCCGAAGCTGTGATTGCTAAGGAACGCAAGAAGCAAAGCGACTCGGAAGAGAAGATTGAAACTATCAAGGCAATTATAGAAGAACTTCGCAAGAAGTTGTCTTAGCTTTCGCTGAAATAATATTTGCGATGCAATTTTCTACAGAGCAACTACTTTGCAATAATCTGTATTGATTATCTGATATTTATGAATGATATTTAAGGTAAAATATATCAAAAAGTTTTATTTTATCTGATTTGATATCAGTCATATTTGTATAACTATTAGATTACATTTAAATATAAATATTATGGCTATAAAGACTATTGATTATCGCTATTTAGGAGCCTGCGAAGAATGCGACAATTGTCTCGAGAAAAATTATCCATGGTATTATTGTGAACGCAATAACGATAATTTTGGAGACATCAGTTATCCAGAAGATTGTGATGAGTATGCAGATTCTGGGTATTATAACGATGATGGTGAAGAAGATCCTGACCGAAACGAACCAATAGAGTGTCCAAGATGTGGAAATGATGCATATTGGGGAGGAAGTAACTATGAATGTGAACAATGTGGTTGGTGTGGTTGGCCTAATGATTAATAAATTCACCATTCTATGATTAAGGCGTGAATTTTTCTCGCCTTTTTTGTTTATATTAATGTGAATTCAATATAAGAAAGCGGGTTAAATAAGTAATCTTGCAGATGTTTTTAAACAAGTTCCCTAATGAAATAATGAGAGATTTTTAATTTAACTTTATAAAGATAGTTCTGTTAAAAAGCGACAACTGCGTTTTAACATTGCAAAACAGCCGCTTTTACCGAACAAAACAGCCACTTTTGGAACACGAAACAATCGGTTTTGTAATACACTGATAGATAGATGGTTAAGCGATAGTTGTGATTTAAAAAATATTTACATCTTTACCGTCTTCTTTTCGTTCATAAATAACTTGAGTCCGGTGTAAGAACTTGAGGACGAAGATACTTCATCTATTTTTGATTATAAGCATATTAAATCATAATCTATTCTTTTTTTAAATATCTTGTAAATAATATACTGGCGTAATTCCTATGTCGAACTCACGTCATATTACTTTAAGGCCTTTTTATTATACCATTAAAACACTCGTCAAATGACCAATCAGAAAATTTTCAGATGGCGTTTGTTTTTTTCATGGTGCCGTATTAGTAATGGAATATATTGCAAAAAACGGAGAAGTTCAAGTTTGAACTTCTCCGTTTTTTATTTATACTTGTTTGTCAATCTGCTTACATCATGCCTCCCATACCTGGGTTTGCTGGCATAGCTGGAGTTTCTTCAGGTTTATCAACAACGATACATTCAGTTGTGAGGAACATACCAGCGATTGAAGCTGCATTCTCCAAAGCTACACGAGAAACCTTAGCTGGGTCGATAACACCTGCTGCACGCAAGTCTTCGTATTGGTCGCGACGAGCGTTGTAACCAAAGTCGCCCTTGCCTTCACGTACCTTATTGACAACCACTGCGCCCTCACCACCAGCGTTAGAAACAATCTGGCGAAGTGGTTCTTCGATGGCACGGCAAACAATATTGATACCTGTCTGTTCGTCAGGATTTTCGCCTGTAAGGTCTTTCAAAACCTCTTGAGCGCGGATATAAGTTGTACCACCACCTACAACAACACCTTCTTCTGTTGCTGCACGAGTTGCGCAAAGTGCATCGTCTACGCGATCTTTCTTTTCTTTCATCTCTACTTCAGAGTTAGCACCTACGTAAAGCACTGCAACACCGCCAGCAAGTTTTGCCAAGCGCTCTTGTAGTTTTTCCTTATCATACTGACTCTTTGTATTTGCAATCTCACTCTTGATAAGGTTTACACGCTCAGCGATGTTCTCTTTAGAAGCTGCACCATCAACAATTGTTGTAAAATCCTTAGAAACGGTAACTTTCTTAGCTGAACCCAACATTTCGAGTGTTGCCTTATCGAGTGTCAAACCCTTGTCCTCGCTGATAACAATACCACCAGTCAATACAGCAATGTCTTCAAGCATAGCCTTGCGACGATCACCAAAACCTGGAGCCTTAACAGCACAGATCTTCAATCCTCCACGTAAACGGTTTACCACTAATGTTGTTAAAGCTTCTGAATCAACATCTTCAGCGATAACTAACAATGGGCGGCCGCTTTCAGCAGCAGGTTGCAAAATAGGTAAGAAATCTTTTACATTAGAAATCTTCTTATCGTAGATAAGGATATATGGGTTCTCCATAAGAACTTCCATCTTATCAGTATCCGTTACAAAATAGCTTGAAAGATAGCCACGATCGAACTGCATACCTTCAACAACATCTATGCTAGTTTCTCGTGTTTTACTTTCTTCAATGGTAATTACACCATCTTTGGAAACCTTTCGCATAGCGTCAGCAAGCAACTTACCAATTTCAGGGTCGTTGTTGGCACTTACGGTTGCTACCTGTTCTATCTTATCATAGTTGTCGCCAACAATCTCGGCACTTTCCTTAATGAAGTCTACAACTTTATTGACAGCCTTGTCGATACCACGCTTCAAGTCCATTGGATTGGCACCAGCAGCCACATTCTTCAAGCCTTCTGTAACGATAGCCTGTGTCAGAATGGTTGCAGTTGTTGTACCATCGCCTGCGTCGTCGCCTGTTTTGCTTGCAACACTCTTAACGAGCTGTGCGCCTGCATTCTCGAAACTGTCTTCAAGTTCTATTTCCTTTGCTACCGTAACACCGTCTTTTGTGATTTGAGGAGCACCGAACTTCTTTCCGATAACTACGTTTCTACCCTTAGGACCTAATGTAACTTTTACTGCATCAGCAAGTTGGTCTACACCGCTCTTGAGCAATTCGCGGGCGTCTTTGTTGAATTTAATATCTTTAGCCATTTTGTTTGTCTTATTTTATGTATTCTGTTTTTCTATGTTTTATTTGTTGCGATGTTCTCATACAGCCCACTCCCTTATATATAATAAGGTGTAAATGCACAGAGAACGCTCACTTTTATTTTTTATTCTACAACAGCAAGAACGTCGCTTTGACGCATCATAAGATACTTCTCGCCATCGTTTTCGATTTCGGTGCCGGCATACTTGCCATAGAAAACTTCGTCGCCGACCTTCAAAATCATATCTTCGTCTTTTGTACCGTTACCAACAGCAACCACCTTGCCACGCTGTGGCTTTTCTTTTGCTGTGTCAGGAATAATAATTCCACCTACTTTCTGCTCCGCTTCGATTGGGAGAATAAGCACTCTGTCTGCTAATGGTTTAATTGTCATAATTGTTTGTATTTTTAATTTCAAGTTTTCAAGCATATTGAAACACGCTTTCTGCGCATTCGCCAATCAATATACGAAAACCGTGCCAAAAAAGAAATAAGACGAAAATAGTAGGGCGAAAATGCAAGACATATTCTTTGACGAGGCAAAAGCGGCGTTTTCGCTTTGCAAAAGAGCCGCTTTTGGACGGTAAAACAGCCGCTTTTACCTTGCAAAATCTACGCTTTTGAAACGCCCTTATAAACATCTGATTATCTGATAATTACAGAGTAGGTTTTTAAAGAAATATTGCTTTAAGCATTATACCTACATTTATACCCTATTGGAAAAACCACAACACAGCATTAAGGCACAAAAGGGAAATGTAGAAACAAAAAGAAATATCGGGCGAACAGGATAGGATTGCATCAAAAAAAGCTACTGACAGTATTGTCAGTAGCTATATGTCAGAATTGGCAGAAATACCTTCTAATGCAGAAAGGAAACTACGATTTAGTGTTTTGGTAAACGTAGCTGCCTTCCATATATATGTATTCTTCTGCAATAAGTTCTTCTAAGGCTACTTGCAGTGTTTCTTGATTAGTTACGGAAGCATTAGTATCTATCCCTTTAAGCTCTGTAATATGGTGTTTCTTGCCATCTGCCAACAACGAAAGTATGGTTTTACGAAGAGACTTTTTCAAAGGTTTATTTTCACCTTTATAAGATAAACAAATATCGCAACAACCACAATCAGAACTTCGGTCTTCACCAAAATAACGTAAAAGTTGACGACTACGACATGTATAATCGTTTTTCAAATAACTTATCATTGCTGCAATGCGGTTCTCAAACGTTTCTTTTCTGTCTTCGTAAACAGCTTTTGAAATGACCAACTCTTCGCTATCAACGCGATCTTGAAGATACTTAATAATTGGAATATTCTTGCGCGGAATAAAATTTATAATGCGTTTCCTACTAAGATTCTGCAATATATGATAAATTTGATCCCTATCTAAGCCAACTATATCAGCAATATAGCTTTCGTCAATATATCGATAGTCTGTGAATAAACCTGAATAATTTCGCAGTAATGCCGAGATAACCAGTTCTTCTTCATTGGTTTGTTCGCCTAACTTATATAGTTCATCACGAGATAAAATAAAATGTATACGCGCCTTTGATTCTGGGTCTGGGTCGTAGTCAATATATCCAGCACGAGTCAATATTTGCAAGGCTGCATTGACTTGGATAGGAAAATGATGAAAATAGATACAGAATTTATCAATTGGAAACTCGAAAGTAGAGTCTCTCCCACTTTCTACACCAACCTGATAGAAGTATGCCAGATGTTCGTAAATTGTTCGTATATCTTCTTTTGTAGGGAAATTCTCATTTATTCGCTTTCGTAAATTACGTACATCATTACCTAACGTGTGGAGCAAAATAGCATACGACCTTTTACCGTCTCTACCTGCTCGCCCTGCTTCTTGAAAGTAAGCCTCGATGGAACTCGGTGGATCGAGGTGTATTACCAAACGAACGTTGGCTTTATCAATACCCATTCCAAAGGCATTGGTTGCTACAATAACACGAATTTCGTTGGCTTGCCACGCATTTTGACGCTTATTCTTGTCGGTAGTTTCTACGCCTGCATGATACCATGTTGCTGAAATTCCACTCTTAACCAAGAATTCTGCTGCTTCTTTTGTACGCTTTCTGCTTCGACAATATACAATAGCTGAGCCGTCTACCGATTGTAATATATGAAGCATCTCGTTAAATTTCTCTTGCGTTGTACGTAAAACATAAGAAAGATTCTTGCGCTCAAAACTCATTCTAAAAACATTCTCTTCTGCAAATCCAAGTCGGAGTTGAATGTCTTTCACAACTTCAGGAGTAGCTGTTGCTGTAAGCGCAAGCACTGGAACAGCAGGAAGTAACTTCCTAATATTCATAATTTCAAGATAAGAAGGGCGGAAATCATAGCCCCATTGACTAATACAATGAGCCTCATCTACAGTGATAAAGCTCACTTTCATGTGTTTTAGCTTTGCTTGAAATAATTCAGAACTAAGACGTTCGGGTGAAATGTAAAGTAACTTTATACCACCAAAGATGCAGTTTTCAAGTGTTGATATAATTTCATCGCGAGACAAACCTGAATAAATTGCTGCTGCTTTAATATGTCGATGACAGAGATTATCTACCTGGTCTTTCATCAAGGAAATTAAAGGAGTGATGACTATGCACACTCCTTCTTTTGCTAATGCAGGTACTTGAAAGGTAATAGACTTTCCACCTCCAGTCGGCATCAGTCCCAATGTGTCTTTTCCAGCACCTATACTTTCTATAACTTCACTTTGAATGCCCCGAAAATCGGGATAGCCCCAATATTTATAAAGGATTTCTTTGTAGGTCATAACACAACCATTTGCAGCTTTAAATCTCTTATCATTCGTTTTCTGAAGGACAAATACCTTCTATCTGAAGCTGAACAGCTCCACGTTTAAAAATATTATCCTCTATTGTATAGACTATATCAAATGAGCGTTTCGACTTTATATAGCGTGCAGAACCACTTTGACCAAAGGCTATTCCGTTCATAACATTATTGGATTTCGAATCAACAAGTTCCAACTTAATGTGCTCTTGTTCTCTTCCTACAACTTTACTAGTACCAAAATCGAATACATCTTTTGTACAGAATAAAGGCTTTACGTTCTCTGGTCCGAATGGTGCAAAGCGTTTTAAGTCGTTATGGAATTTCTTAGTGATATCTTTAAAGTCTATAATGGCATCAATATCTAATGTTGCCTCAGTTTGATAAGGTTCGATATGTTCATCAACATACTGCTGGAAGCGATTTCTAAACTCTTTTACATCTTCCCATTTCAAAGTTAGACCAGCTGCATAGGTATGGCCACCAAAATTGATAAGTAGGTCACTGCAACTCTTGATAGCAGAATAAAGGTCGAAGCCAGCGGCTGTTCTTGCTGAGCCTGTTGCTAATTCGCCTTCACGTGTAATAACAATAGTAGGACGATAGTAAATTTCTGTTAAACGAGATGCTACAATACCAATGACTCCTTTCTTCCAATGTTCATCGTATAGTACAATGCTATTCTGATGTTTTTGGTTCTCCAAGCGTTCAACAATTTGGTTAGCCTCTTCTGTCATCTGTCTATCTACATCTTTTCGTTTATCGTTATATTTATCAATATGCTTCGCTTCCAATATCGCAGTAGCTAAATCGCGTTCTACAAGTAGATCAACACTTTCTCTTCCGCTCTCCATACGGCCACTAGCATTGATGCGTGGACCTATCTTAAAGATTATATCACTCATTGAAATTTCTCGTCCACTGAGTCCGCAGATATCTACAATGGCTTGTAAACCTACGCTCGGATTTTGATTTAGCTGTTTTAAGCCATGAAAAGCAAGAATACGATTCTCACCAATTACAGGAACAAGGTCTGCAGCAATACTTACAGCACAGAAATCAAGAAGTGGAATAAGACGTGAAAATGGTATATTGTTATTTTTAGCAAAGGCTTGCATAAATTTAAAGCCAACACCACAACCACACAAATCCTTAAATGGAAAACTATCGTCAGCACGTTTTGGATTTAATATTGCCACAGCAGGAGGCATATTATCATCTGGTACATGATGGTCGCAAATTATAAAATCAATGCCTTGCTCCTTAGCATACGTAATCTCTTCGACAGCTTTTATACCGCAATCAAGGATGATAATAAGCTTCACTCCACTTTCTTTTGCAAAGTCTATCCCCTTTTTACTTACTCCATATCCCTCTTCATAACGATCAGGAATGTAGTAATCTATATTAGAATAGAACTGCCTAAGAAATTTATATACCAATGCTACTGCTGTACAACCGTCAACGTCATAATCTCCGTAAACCATAATACGTTCTTTACGTCCCATTGCATCATTCAACCTATCAACTGCAATATCCATATCTTGCATTAGAAAAGGATTTATAAGATCGGAAAGTAGTGGACGAAAGAAACGCTTTGCAGCACTCTCCGTCGTTATTCCACGCTTTATAAGCAACGAGGCAAGAACAGGACTAATACTGAGTTTCTCACCCAATTCTTTTGCCGCATTTGTCTGTTCAGATGTAGATGGTGTGTAGTTCCATTTTAGTTGCATCTTTATTATTTTTATTTCTGCTTGTAAAGGTACAAAAAAAAAGTGTAAGTCAAAACAGACTTACACTTTTTTAAAACTATCTTACCGTATTAAAATCTTGTTTGAATTTAATAAGGCAAGTTGCTAGACTTTAAATTACAAGCCTAACTTTTTGCGAATATCTGAAGGGATACCATTCTTATTAACCATGTAATCCATTGTATTTGCAGCAATGAAGTCCTTAGTCATATACCAAATACCTTTGTATTTGCCTGTTTCTCCCCAAGAGTTCTTAACCATGTAGTATTCTTTACCAAATTGGTCTTTAGCGATACCAAAGATAAGCATACCATGGTCATCAGTAAGTTCCCAAGTATCATAACGTTCTTGACGCATTTCCTGTGTAGGAGTTACTTCAGGAACTTTTGCACCAAGTTCATCGATAAGGCTGCGCTGCTTTGTAGCAGAAAGACCCAACCAACGTGCCATATCGCTACCTTGGAGGCTTTGAACCTTATTGCCATCTACCATATAAGCAAGACCATCACGTGTGAAACCTGGCTCACTAACGTCACCGCCCCATGCTACACAATAACCATTCATAACAGCATTATCGATAACCTTCATCATTTCGTCCATAGGAAGGTTGTAAGAGTGAGGCATACGCCAGTTGTCTTGCACCTCAACAGCAAATGAAGTATAGAATGGATGGTGTGTATAAGAAGTAATAGTTACATAGTCGCTCCACTTCAAACCAAGGCTAGAAGCAAACTGCTTTGGAGTATAAGTCTTGCCTTCGAATGTAAACTTCTCTGGGCACTTACCAAGATAAGCATCAAGAATACCCTGGAAACCGACCTTCCACTGATTAGAAATTTTGCTTGCCTTATTTCTTGCAACTGCATTTACGTATGGCTCCAGCAAAGAGAAAAATTCATTGAAGTTGAACAATGAGTCTCCTGTTAAAGAACCTGGGAAAGGCATAGCACCTTCAGGGCAGATACCATAGTTCTCAAGACAATAAAGAGGGTCGTAGCAAGAACCACCTTGTGCGAACTGAGCATCACCATGCATACGAACTACCTGAATTGCACGATCCATGTAAGTTTTGTTTGCAACGAAGCTTTCACAGAGGTCATAAGTCTTACCTGTTGCTTTCAATATTTCTGACTCAAAGTAAGCCAATGTAGAATAATCCCAACAAGTACCTGAACGGTTTTGGTTCTTAATGCTTGTGATAGGGTTCTCCTTAATCACCGTAAAAACAGGACTGTTGTCAACTTTCTTTGCAACTTTTTTAGGAGTTGCGTTAGCACCAGCTGCAATAACAGCAAAAAGTGCGAGCACTAAAATTTTTTTCATGATTCTAAAATGCTTGCCAGTTTAATTAATCTTCTGGCTTTCTTTTAAAAATTTAAGTTGTTAATAATATTAATTTGTTTTCTTTGTGTACTTTCATTAAGCATTCATGAATGCTTCTATATCTTTTGCATAATAAGGAATAAGGTCTTTACCTATGAAACGGCAACCATCGGCTGTAACGAGAATATCGTCTTCTATACGAATACCACCAAAATCCTTATATGTATCAAGCTTATCAAAGTTCAAGAATTCAGCACAATGTTTCTTTGCACGCCATTCATCTATAAGAGCAGGAATGAAATAGATACCAGGTTCATCAGTTACTACAAAACCTTCTTGCAAACGACGTCCCATACGCAAGCAGTTTGTTCCAAATTGTTCAAGGTTTGGACGAGTTTCTTCATCAAATCCTACATGTATCTGACCAAGAGCTTCCATATCGTGAACATCAAGTCCCATCATGTGTCCTAAGCCGTGAGGTAAGAACATAGCATGTGCACCTGCTGCAACAGCTACATCTGTATCGCCTTTTGCTAATCCGAGTTCCTTCATACGTTCGAAGATAATACGGCAAACAGCGAAATGAACATCAGCATATTTAACTCCAGGCTTAGATAATTTAAGCGCAGCATCATGTGCTTCTACTACCACATTATATATATCAAGCTGGCGCTGTGTGAATTTACCATTAACAGGGAATGTTCGTGTATTATCTGAGCAGTAATGACTCATTGTTTCACCGCCACAATCGCACAAAACAAGTCTTCCATCTTCTAATTCTGCCATAGATGGATTTCCATGCATGATTTCACCATGTTGAGAGAAAATAATAGGGAAAGAGACCATTGAACCATAAGAATTGGCAATGCCTTCAATCTGACCGGCTACGTATTTCTCTGTAAGTCCTGGCTTGGTAATACGCATTGCTGTTGTATGCATCTTGTAACCTATGACAGCCGCACGTTCAAGCTCTTCAATTTCTTCAGCAGTCTTAACAGAACGCATCTTTACAACAGCGTTAATGAGATCAAGACTTGCTTCCTCTTTCTGCTTATCAGGGTGAATACCAAGCAGATCACATATTTGGATCTTAATATCTGCACGATATGGAGGCAAGAAATGAATCTTTCTATTAGATGCTTTTGCCTTGTCACAAATATTCTTCAACTCGCTCATTGGTGCAGTATTACTAACACCTACTTGAGCAGCAAGATCGCTAACTGCATCAACACTTCCAAACCATACAATATCTTCGATGTCAATATCATTTCCTATTAGCATATCTTTGTCTTCATTGACATCAATAACGCCTACAAGGCCATCACGTTTCTGACCAAAATAGTATAGGAATGATGAATCCTGGCGAAAAGGAGAATATCCATTCGCTGGTGAATTTACTGGTGACTCATTGTTACCAAACAAAAGTATAATGCCGTCTTTTACAAGTTTCTTAAGCTCTACGCGGCGAGCTATGTACGTTTCTTTCTTAAACATATCTGCTTTCATATATTAGTTTAGCTGCAAAGATAATAAAAATTCCCATAAATTCAGTAATTTTGCACTGTTTTTATTAAGATTTTAATGGAAATCAATACAAATACAGGCTTAGTATTAGAAGGAGGAGGAATGCGAGGGGTTTTTACCGCTGGAGTTTTAGATGCATTCATGAAATATTACCTCTATTTTAAATACACAGTTGCAGTCTCTGCAGGAGCCTGCAATGGTCTTTCGTACATGAGTCGCCAACCTCGTAGAGCAAGAATTTCAAACATTGATTTACTTGCAAAATATGATTATATAGGTTTTCGTCATTTGGTTACACAAGGTTGTATCTTTGATCCTGAACTTCTCTACAAACGTTTTCCTTATGAAATTATTCCTTACGACTATGACACCTACTTTGAGAAGATAAATTTAGGTTATACTTTTGAAATAGTTACTACTAATTGTGAAACTGGTAGAAGTGAATATCTGCAAGAACGAAGTGGCAATAAACATAGATTGAATGAAATAGCACTTGCATCAAGTAGTTTGCCTTACGTTAGTAAAATAGTAAAAGTAGATGGAAGACCTATGCTTGATGGTGGAATTATAGACTCTATTCCACTTATGCGAGCCATAGAAACAGGACATAAGAAAAATGTTGTTATCTGCACACGCAACAAAGGTTGGCGCAATACTGGAAGCGATTTAAAAATTCCAAAATTTATTTATAAGAATTATCCGCGATTGCGTGTTGTATTAAGTCATAGATTGGAAGCCTACAACAGACAATTGGATATGATAGACGAATATGAGAAACGGGGAGACATCATTGCTATACGTCCTATTCGCCCCATTGAAGTAGGAAGAATGGAAAAAGATGTTGATAAATTAGAAGCTCTTTACAAAGAAGGATTCGATATTGGTGAAAACTTTTGCAAGAATGTTATTGCTAATGATGTTTTCTAAGTAAACTATTTTAGCAAGTCTGGACGCAAGCGTTTTGTTCTTTCCATTGCTTGTTCAAATTCCCATTGATTGATTTTTGCCTCATGACCGCTCAATAATATTTCTGGAACTTCCCAGCCTTTATAGTTTCGCGGACGAGTATAAATAGGAGCAGAGAGCATATTATCTTGAAAGCAATCGGACAATGCACTTTGTTCATCTCCGATTACACCTGGTATGATACGTACTACAGCATCTGCAATAATTGCTGCTGGAAGTTCTCCACCTGTAAGGACAAAATCTCCAATTGATATTTCTTTTGTTATTAGATGTTCTCTTACGCGTTGATCTACGCCCTTATAATGTCCTGCTAATATGATAAGATTGCCTCCTAAAGACAAGTCGTTTGCCATCTTCTGATTGAATTGTTCTCCATCTGGCGATGTAAATATCACCTCATCATATTCTCGCTCTTCTTTTAAAGCACTGATACAACGATCTATTGGTTCTATTTGCATAACCATTCCTGCTTGTCCGCCAAAAGGATAATCATCTACACGATGCCATTTATCTTGACTATAATCGCGGAGATTATGCAATCGGACCTCAGCTAAACCTTTTTTTTCTGCTCGTGCCAAAATGCTTTCATGAACAAAGCCTTCAAGCATTTCTGGTAATACTGTAATAATGTCTATTCTCATATTGTAAGGACAAAGTTACCAATATTTCTAATAAAAGATACAAGCATTAAGATTTTTTTGTAACTTTGCAGGCAAATTCTAATCCAAACTTAAATACTAATGAAAAAAATCTTTTCTCTGGCCATCATTTGCATGGCTATTTTGGGGAGTGTTCAAGCGCAAAATGTGCAATTACACTACGACCTCGGTCATAATCTTTCAGACGATTTAAAAAATCGTCCATCTGTTACAACTACAGTAGAAATGTTTAAACCTGATAGATGGGGTTCTACTTTCCTTTTTACTGATATTGATTACAAGAGCGATGGTGTTGTAGGTGCTTATTGGGAAATCTCAAGAGAATTTAATATTTCTAAGAACAAACGTTGGGCTGCCCATGTAGAATATGATGGAGGAGCAACAACTGGTGAAGCAGGAACAAGTTATTATGGAAGTCGTTTCCAACATTCAGTACTCCTTGGTGGTGCTTGGAATTGGGCAAACAAAGATTTTTCAAAGACATTTAGTGTACAGCTAATGTATAAGTACACCTTTAAGAACAAAATTAATGGTGCGCATCCTTATAGTGGATTCCAACTAACTGAGGTATGGGGCATGAACTTTGCAAAAGGTTTATGCACCTTCAGTGGTTTCTGTGATTTATGGTATGACCCAAATGTAAGCGGAAAACTTATTTTATTGTCTGAGCCACAATTCTGGTTTAACTTGAACACATTAAAAGGAATGAATGGTGTAAACCTTTCGTTAGGAACTGAAGTAGAAATAAGCAACAACTTTGTATGGAACAATAAAGGCAAGAATAATAAATTCTATGCTATTCCTACAATTGCTGCGAAGTGGACATTCTAAACTTTTTGTTCACTTATTAAAATAATACTTTTTGAAAGTTTATTTGACATAGATTTTATTTAGGCTGAGTTTCTTTTTAAGAACTCAGCCTTTTTTCATTTTCAATAAGAAACTTAGTACTTTTCAGTTTTCATTTATACAACCTACTTAGTTTTTTATTTTGCTTTGGCACACGAAAAAACTCAACGTTCTTGGCGTAATGGACATTTGGTAGGCTGAAAGCTCACGGAACGCTTTTATTTA